>NZ_QPEL01000046.1:0-40988 GCF_008368965.1 Bacillus sp. AY2-1
GTATAAGGATGAGAGGAGGGAATAAACAAAATATCAAAATGTAAAATTCTTTATTAAATTAATAGGAGGTATATTTAAATGAATTTTCTAAATGAAGAAATTTACGATGTTATTGGAATAGGATTTGGGCCGGCAGGTATTGCGCTATCTGTTGCCATGAAGGATTTTGAAGAGGGAAATCCTTCTGATTATTTAAATTTAAATTGTTTATTTGTAGAGCAAGCCAAGGATTCTACTTGGATGCCGGAAATGTTACTACCGGGAACAGATATTCAACATCACTACCTCAGAGACTTGGCTACACCTCGTAATCCAAGGAGTAGGTATACTTTTCCAATGTATTTAAAGGAAAAAGATAGATTATTTACGTTTGGCCAATTTTCAAGTAATCCTGGAAGAATTGAATGGTCGGATTACGTAAAGTGGGTTGCAGATCAAGTGTCAGAAAATACCCTTTATAGACATAAATTTTTAAATGTTGAGCCAATTGTATCATCAGAAACTAAAGCGGTAGAAATGGTCCAAGTTTCCACACAAGATTTAAATACTGGGGCTATAAAAAAATTTAAAGCTCGAAATATAGTCTTAAGTACAGGTAGAAGAAAAAACATTCCTGAAATTTGTAAAGAATTTATTGGCCCGAGAGTATTTCACTCAAGTGGCTATAAAAGTCATATTAAAACAGTTCGAGAAAAACAACCTACATTCGCTGTAATTGGGTCAGGACAAAATGCTATTGAAATTGTATTAGATCTTGCGCATCGATTCCCACAATCAAAAATAACCTCTATTCATCGTGGTATGGGATTTCGACTTTATGATTTAGGTCACTTTAGTAATGAAGTATATTTCCCTTATTTTGCTGATTATTTCTATTCTGTACCGAAACATAAGAAAAAACATTTGTTTGAAAAAATAAAACACACAAACTATTCTGCGGTGGATGCTGATGTAAGTCGATCTTTATATTGGAAAATTTACGAAGAAGGTATTCAGGGAATAAATAGAATTCAAGTTATTAATAATTCGGAGTTAACTACTATAGCTGAAAAAGATAAATCATTTAAACTGGATGTAACTGATATGTACACACAAGAAAAGTTAAAACTTGATGTGGATTATATAATCTTATGTACTGGATTTTATGAAGAAAAATTCCCAAGTGGATTACAACCATTAAGTAACTATATTGAATTGGATGAAGATGAGGATTTAATTATTAGTCAAAATTATGAAGTTAAGACTTCCGAGAGATTTATACCTAAGATTTATGTAAATGGTTTAACCGAAAGAACGCATGGAATAAGTGATGCAGCCTCCTTTAGTATGATGGCTGTAAAAGCTGGGAAAATCCAAGAAAGTATACAATCACAATTAAAAAATACTCGAATATTACAGGAGGTAGAATAAGTGATGGAAGCCTCTTTACTAAATAATTTTGAACATCTATCACCAGTATGGCCACATTTTACTCAAATACATGTTGATTATGCAAAAGGTCCATATATATATGATATAAATGGAAAAGAATTTTTAGACTTTACTTCAGGTATAGGTGTTACCAATACTGGACATTGTCATCCAAGAATTGTAAATGCTATAAAACATCAAGCTGAAAAAATGCTACATGCACAAGCTACTATTTTATATAATACACCTATCACAAAATTATCTCATAAACTTTGCGATTTACTTCCTAGTGAGTTAAACTGCTTTTTCTTTAGTAATAGTGGTAGTGAAGCGGTAGAAAGTGCAATAAAGTTAGCTCGTCATGCGACAAAAAAAACTAATATTATTTGTTTCCAAGGCGGATATCATGGGCGGACTGTAGGAGCAATGGCTGTTACTACAGCAAAAAGCATTTATAGGAAATTTTATCAACCATTAATGTCTGGGGTTATTGTTAGTCCATTTCCTTATGAAATTGGAAATAATTATGACTCAGATGAATTAACAAAACGATGTTTAAAGGAATTAGAACATATTTTATTAACTCAAACTTCTCCAGAGGAAACTGCTGCAATGATTATAGAACCAATATTAGGAGAAGGTGGATATGTTATTCCGCCAAAGCCTTTTATTCAAGGTTTACGAGAAATTTGTGACAAATATGGAATTCTATTAATTTTTGATGAAATTCAAACTGGATTTGGACGAACAGGTAAATTATTTGCAATGGAGCACTTTGAAGTTACACCAGATATTTTAGTAATTGCAAAAGGTTTGGCATCAGGTTTACCTCTTAGTGGAATTGCTGCATCAAAAGAATTAATGAGTAGATGGATAACTGGTTCTCATGGTGGGACTTATGGTGGAAATATATTAGCAGCTGCAGCTGCAATAGAAACTATCAATGTCTTAAAAGAAGAAGAGTTAGTTGAAAATTCAGAAAAAACAGGTGAGATTTTACTTAATTATTTAAAAGGTCTCCAGGACATTTATCCGTTTATTTCGGATGTACGAGGACTTGGTCTTATGATAGCATGTGAGTTTCTAGATCATGAAGGTCTTCCAGATTCAAAAACAGCTAAAAGGATTCGTGAGTTATGTGTTGAGAGAGGATTAATACTCTTGACGTGCGGAACACAGGATCATGTTATTCGTTGGATTCCTCCATTAATCATAAATAAGTTACACGTACAAGATGCCGTATCAATATTTTCTTCTGCATTATTACAATATAAGGAAGAGAAAAATGAATAGTAATAGTGATATCTTGATAGTAGGTGGGGGCATAATTGGAGCAAGTATTGCATATTATTTATCTCAAAATCATGTAGGGAAAATAACTCTATGTGAACAATCACGACCACCAGGAATAGGGGCTACCAGTAAATCTGGCGGCCTTCTGAGAATGCATCATACAAACTCGTTTCAAAGTAAACTAGCTTGGAAAAGTTTACAAATTTATTCTAAATGGAATGAAAATATAGGTGGAGATTGCGGTTTTAATAAAACTGGTTTTGCAATGATTGTTAGCCCGGAATTTAAAAACGAAATTACACACAATGTAAGTATGATAAGTGAAATAGGCGTACCTATTAAACTGTTGTCTCCAGAAGAATATAAAGAAATACAACCTGAATCCTCTATTGAAGGAATAGGATTAGTAGCATTTGAACCACATAGTGGTTACGCAGATCCAGTAAAAACTACTCAGTGTTTTATAAGCAAAGCATTGGAAAATGGAGTGTTATTGAGAGAAGGAGTCCGTATAAACAAATTGATTATCCAAAAAGAAAAAGCGATTGGTGTAGAAACTAACATTGGAAGCTTGTATGCAGATAATATAATAATCGCCAACAATGTGTGGGCAGCTGAAATATTAGAGAAACACAACATAAACCTACCTTTACGTTCAAAACAAATTGGCATCTGTTTTTTATCAAGAGTAGATTCCAAAGTTCCAACAAAATTATTAACTCATATTGACGATACTATTGGTACTTATTTTCGTCCGATTTCAGAGAAAGAAATATTAATTGGAATGTTTCATAATCAATGGGATGTAGATCCAAATAATAAAAATAGTGTTCCAACTTTAAAAAATATAGCTTATACACAAAATAAAATAAAGAAACGTCTACCTTTTTTAGAAAATTTCTTTCCTATAGGAGGGCGAGTAAGTTTTGATGGTTATACACCTGATAAGCACCCTATTATTGGGAAGTGTCCCCAGATTGAGAATGTATACTTAGCTGTAGGTTTTAGTGGAGGTGGTTTTAAAATTGCACCTGCAGTTGGTGAGGCTGTTGCAAAGGAAATACTAACAAAAGAAAAACAACCAGAAATACAACCTTATCAATTGGAACGTTTTTTTGAGAGTAAACTAATAAAAGGAAAATATAGGTATGATTATATGTAATTATGTTCTTTAGTATGAGGAGGTATGTAATGCAAAATATTCGACAAGCGCATCCTTATTATATGTACGAAGAAATTTGTGAACAGGTACGTTATTTGAACAATCTTAATAACTGTTTTATTGATAATGAGCAAATCATAGAAATAGTCAATCAAATAAAATATTGTAGGAGAGTATTTATTACAGGTTGTGGAACCTCGTATCACGTAGCCTTGACAAGTGAATATATTTCCAGAATGATATTTAAAGATGTAAATCTGATTCGTTCTGTTCCTGCGTTTGAATTAATTCATCATCCATGGAATATAAGTTCAGAAGATGTGGTCATAGCGGTATCACATTCTGGTGAAACAACAATGGTTTTAAAAGCATTAGAAAATGTTCGGGCCGCAAAAGCAAAAACTATTTTAATTACAGGATTCCCAGAAAGCAGTGCTGCACAAAAGGCGGATCATGTAATAAGTAATGGATATCCTTTTGAAAAGTCGTTAGCTCATACAATTAGTTATACAGTAAGTATAGGGGCGATATTAAGTTTGTTTTATGAGTTATCTAAATACTATGGAGTAAAAAATATATCATCTAACATCAAACAGGAATTCGAAAAAATTTCTCAGTTGGTTGAGGAAACAATTTTGTCAATTGATAAAAAAGTTTCAATCTTATCGAGGGAACTACAGCCTGCTAACAATTGGATTTTTGCAGGAACTGGAGTAGGCGAATCTTTAGCAAGAGAGGCCGCATTAAAATTTGTAGAAACTAGCTATTCACCTGCAATTGGCATAGATATAGAACAAGTACTACATGGGTATCTACCTATGTGTAATTCAAATACCGTACTCACTATTATATCACCACCTTTACGTGTTATTAATAGAATTAATGATTTAATAAGAGCAGCAGAAAAGGTTAATAGTAAAATAGTAATCTTTACTTCACAAGATTTTATAGAAACAGATAAAACTAGAGTAATAAAATTGCCATATTGTGATGAGTTGACTAGTGCTTTGGTTGGAATAATTCCCCTTCAATTAATGGCTTACTATGTATCAGTTACAAATGGGTATAATCCTGATTTAATACGTCGAGATCAACCTAAATATATGGAAGCAAGGAGAGTCTATGAATAAATGGTAATTCATAATAATGAATCTAATTTCTATGAATTGTTAATTTTACCTGAACAGGATAAAAACCTACCGTCTTTCCGACTCGGATTAAGTGGAAATAAAGGTTTCCATACTTATGAATTATGTTTTGGTAGTCTCTTGTCTATACAGGACTGGATAAAAGATAATCCATCACACAAGATAGAATTGTTCTGGGAAGATGATAGTATTTTAGGGATTAATGATATACCAGCAGCTGAGCGCTTAGTCAATAAGGGGGTACAAGCTGTAATTGGCCATTTAAGTAGTACAGAAGCTCTAAGAGCAGCACCTATATATGATGCAAATGATATTTTATATTTAGCGCCAGCTTCTACAGAACCTTCCCTAACTGAGAAAGAATACAATAATGTTCTACGGATTTGTGGAAAAGATAATTATTTAGCAGAAAAAATTGCGGATTTTATTTTAGATTTTAATGGTACAAATAAGTATGTTTCAATAATTTGGGAAGATATTATTCATGGGCGCTCTTTATCGAATCAAGTTGAGAAGTATTTAGCCAAGAAAAAGGGTTGCACAATACTAAAGCAAAAATGGGATGTACAAATAAATTTTAATGAGTTAAATATAAAAAGATCTAACATCATATTTTTTGCTGGTATCTATCAGAGTTCTCTAGAATTTCTACGGAAACTAAAAGAGGTAGACTATAGAGGGATAATAATTTTGGGAGATGACTGTTTTATAGATGAATTTGCTAAAGAACTAAAAAATAATAATCAAAATTTATATGTAGTTTCAACAGGAAGAAATATGAATGATAGTTATTACGACACTTTTTCTAAAAATTATAAGAATATAAGTGGCACTCAAGTAGGAGCTTATTCCATAACTAGTTATGTAGCAACAAGTCTATTATTGAGTACATTACCAATTTTACAAAGAAAGGGAATAAAAGAATGTATTAGCACAATTAGTTCTTTATTGAGAACGAATTGTACTTTGTTAGGTAATATACAATTAGATGATAGAGGAGATTTGGAAAATTTTCCGTGGGATGTTTATCAAATAGAATCATCTGAATTTATTCCTGTTACCTTAAAAGAAGGGAGTTTTTAAAATGCCTTGGTTTTTTGCATATGGTATTAGTACAAATCCTGAACAAATGGTTAAAGATATTGGTGGATATAAAAATTACAAAAAAGCTGTTTTAGAAAATTACATCTATACTTTTACAGGTTACCATGAGGATTTTAAAGGGGGAACATCCACAATTATCCCACAACAAGGTGGAGGAGTCTATGGTGTAGCGTATCAAATAGAAATGGAACAAATAGATGACCTTATAAAAAATGGACATGGGTATATCTTAAAAGAAAATATAGCAAAAATAGATAATGGTTCTATTTCAGTCTATACACTACAGCTTGAAAATCATGCCTCCCCTGCACTTCCATCTAAAGAATATCTAGAAATAGTTAAAAATGGACTATTGAAAAATTATAAGGAAGACTTTGTTGATTTATATTTGGGCAGAGCATTAAAGCGTGTGCAGAACGAGAGATTGATTGACTACCAACCTGTGTCTAAGGATAGTTTTACAAACGAATATAATTCACAATTTCGCAGATTATTTCCATGGAATGTTACAAAACAACAACCCTTTGGTTCAGCTTGGGCAATAGTAGAACCAGGGGAGCAAACTAATCCACATCATCATGATGAAGAGGAAACCTTTATAGTTCTTAGCGGTAAAGGAATAATTAATGTTGATGGACAAGAAAAGGTAGTCGAAAAAGGAGATATTATATATTTTGAGCCATTTTCAACTCATACAATAAAAAATATAGGTGACACATCTTTAGAGTTTTTATGTATTTGGTGGGGGGCACTACTAGAGGCGCGATAATTAATAGAATAAGATGCTTATTTTCATTTTTGTAAATAATTTATATGGCTTTTTAGTTTTTAACAAATAAAAAGTGAGGGATTATAAATGAAAACTTTTATTGTAACAGCAACTCCCCCTACGACTAATGGGGATTTACACATTGGACATTTATCTGGACCATATTTAGCAGCAGATGTGTTTAGTAGATTTCAAAAAATGAAAGGAAATAATGTAATTTACTCAACGAGTGGAGATGATCATCAAACTTATATAGCAACAACAGCTAAAAGAAAAGGGTGGACTCCTGAAAAATTAGTAGAATATTATACGAAAAAAGTACAAGATACTTTAGGTGCCGCATCTATAAATCTTAACATTTTTTCCAATTCTTTAAACAATCAAGAGCATATTAATTTCGTTCAAAGCTTTTTTAAGAAATTATACAATAAAGGGGTTTTTGTCGAAAAGCAAAAAGAAATACACTTTTGTAATAATTGCGATCAGTATTTATTTGAATCTTTTATAAAGGGTGAATGTCCATATTGTAATGAAAATGCGTCAGGAAACCTCTGTGAAGCCTGTGGTAGAATTAATGATCCAATTGAGCTTATTAATCCGGTTTGTGGTCTGTGTGGGGAAACACCAACAATTAGCAGTTACAAAGGGCTGTTTTTTCCATTAGAAAATTACCGAGATCAGCTGGTAGAATATTATAATTCAAGAGTTAGTTGGAGGCCTCATCTCAAGGAATTATGCAATTGGATTGTTTCAAGACCTATTCGTGATTATCCTGTAACTTATCCCACTAAATGGGGTATACCAGTACCAATTAAGGGATATACAAACCAGTGTATTAATGTCTGGTTTGAAATGTATCCAGGACATATAGTAACTACAAATAAATGGTTACAAATAAATGGTAGTAATTTTTCAGTGGAGAACTTGTGTGAAAATAATGTAACACTTGTACAATTTCTTGGTTATGACAATAGTTTCTTTAATGCAGTTTTGCATGTAGCAACATGTTTTGCAATAGACGAAGGATATTTATTACCTGAGCACATCATTACCAATGAGTTTTATTTATTAGAGCACGCAAAATTCTCGACAAGTAGAGATCATGCAATATGGGGCAGTGATTTATTAAAGGAAGTACCAGCAGACTCTTTACGCTATTATGTTTGTCGTACAAATCCAGAACACACCCAAACAAACTTCTCATTAAAAGATTTCAATCAAATTAGAAAAGATGAATTGGAAGATACTTGGTTTAATACAATTAGTACCTTTATTGAAATTATAAAGGAAACTTCCATGGATTTAAGCCTATTTAATGATTACATTGACCTCAAAGCAAAAGCAACTGTGAGTTGGGCAAAAAAATCTCTAGAATCTTTTTATGATATTAATCACTTTAGCCTACGGCAGGCTAGCCAATTATTACACGAATATTTACAAATATGTAAGGATTATTTAGATACGCAAGTAATTCCTGTAAAAGATATAAATATGAAAATTTATTTACAAAGATTAACCTCTTTAGGGTATATGATTCAAGCATTAATTTATTTTGCCCAACCTATACTTCCAAGTTTTTCGATGACCCTTAAGGAAGCGCTGGGAGTAGATGTAACTTCCAATCAAAATCTTAATTGGGAAAATATCGAAAAAATAACATTTGATAACACTAATATAAACGTCGTAAAAAATTGGTTCTGTGAAACAAAAAAAGTAATGCAATAAACAAATTAATATTACTTTTAAGTGGGTGGGATAATGAACATACGAATCATGAAATTTGGAGGAACCTCTATAAATACCTTTAGAAAAAGGGAATATATAGTTTCTCTAATTAAAGAAACCATTGAACAAGGTTTTAACCCAGTCATCATTGTCTCCGCAATAGGAAGAATAGGAGATCCTTATTCAACTGATACATTGTTAGAATTTTTAAGAAGCAATAGCGTGAATATAAATGAACATGATCAAGCTTTATTGTTATCTTGTGGAGAAATAATTTCAAGTGTCGTAATTAGTAGTATGTTGAATAGTGCAGGTATAAAATCTATAGCTTTAACAGGCACACGAGCAGGAATTCAAACATCCTCTAAAAAATACATTAATAGCTCTATAACAAAAATCCATACATCTTGTCTTTTAGAAAATGTAAAAAAAGGTTATATTCCAGTAATTGCAGGGTTTCAGGGACACACACCAGAAAAGGAAGTAACAATACTGTCTCGTGGTGGAAGTGATACAACCGCAACAGCTTTAGGATATACATTAGATGCACATGAAATAGACATTTTTACTGATGTAGAAGGAATTATGACTACAGATCCAGCTATTATAAATGAAGCTATGGTTATACCACAGATTTCATATAAAAATGCTTATCTAATGGCTAGGTTTGGGGCTAAAATTATAAATGCAGAATCAATAAAATGGGCAGAGAGGAAAGGGATACCTATCAATGTCCGGATGACTTTAAATAAGCATATCGGTACAAAAATTTCAACTTGTACACAAGATAATATGAGGAAAAACAATGTCTTTGCTATTCAATACAATAATAAAAGTAGAAAAACAGTAAATGTAAATATATTAGGTATTTTTGATGGTAATCATTATCATATAGTGGAGGCAATTAAGAAGACATTGTCATCACATCTAATACCCATATTACAAGTGATTCCAAAAGAAAATGTAATATCAATAAAAATTTCAACAAGCTTTCTATTTAAGACTCTACAATTACTGCATCGCGAACTTATTGAGCACAATTATACGGCTGAAGGTACGAAGAATATATATGTATGAATACTTTTGTAAAAAGTTCAATATGGATGTAGTGAGGTGTTAAATGATTAATAAGCAGATAGTTAAAGAAATAAAAAGTGTTATAGATGTATCCAATTCTTCATTAGTTGCAGCAGAGAAAATTATTCAAACTTATTTATTACCTTTATATGAGCAGAAATGCATGCTTGCAGAAAAAAATGTGAAACAACAACAAACTATAGATAAGCTTCAAACCGCTTCCGTAGTAAATAGAAATAAAAACAAACTATACTTTTATAGATAAACTTATTTTATCCAAATAAAGAACTCTTTTACTTTTATCAGAAGTAAAAGAGTTCTTTATTGTGTAAAGTGTATAAAAAGTAAATGGTGTAATAGAACTAATAATTTTGATTTATACTAGTCAATTTTCGCATGTAATTTATATACATAAAATAAAGAATTACCACTATTAATGGTACAAAGAAGTATATACCAAAGAAAGGGATTAATGACAGACATAAAATTAAAGATATTAAAGCAGCTTTTTTTTGTAGTGTACCTTTTTTAAAAAGTTTAATGCCAGCTGCTGATGAAAAAATATATACCATTAAGCCTAATGAATTTGGGATAAATAACAGATCCACATAAGATATTTTTAATGTACTTATTGTTATCACACCTATAGATGCAAAGACGAAAATAAATACTACTACACGAGTGGGCGTTTGAGTACGTTGATTTATTTCAGAAAAATAATTTGGAAATGCTTTATCACGGCTTAAAGCAAAACCTAGTTGTGTTATGCTAGCAATAAATGCGTTGACGGTACCTAAGCAAATAATAAAAGCTAATATAGCAGTTAAATATTTCGCACCGATTCCTATTGAATCTTGCATTAATAGTGCTAAGGGAGAGAGGTTGCTTTCAAGGTTACCATATGTCTTAGTGCCAATAGTGATTAGGCTTAATAAAATAAATAATATGCCTATAATCCCTGCACTAATAATCGTCCCTTTAATAATATCTTTTTCTGGCTTTACAAACTTATCTGCAAGGTTACATATTGCTTCCCAGCCAAAGAAAGACCATAAACACATTGTCATAGCTGTACCAATAGAAATTATCCCATTAGGTGCAAATGGTTTAAAGTTAGAATACTCAAACTTATCGAAAGAAGAGTATATTGTTACTAACAATAAAACAATTAATAATGAGCTCAAAATCAAAGATAATTTACCACTTGTTTGTACACCGAAATAGTTAGAAATTGAACCCATTAATAAGATAAATAATGCTAAACAAGTAATTATCTCATTGGATAAGTTAAAAGCGATTCCTACATAAAAAGCACCAGTTAGAGAGACTATGATTTGTCCTACTGCAGCACAGAAGAAATAAAACCAACCTATTAAATTACCCATATGATTTCCATAAGCCATTCTTACAAAAGTAGCTGCACCACCTGCATCAGGATAAGATCGTGATAAGCAAGCAAAGGTATATGCAAGAGGGAAGCTTAAAATAATTATAAATATCCACGAAATGATTGATGCAGGTCCAGCTATATTAGCAGTACTTGCTGATAAAAATAATACCCCTGAACCCAAAATTGCAGCGATGTACAGAGCAATTGCTTGATACAGCGTAATTGATTTATTTCCCATAAAATCACTCCTTTTATAAAAGGGTAACATGATTAATATAAAAAATTCTTTTTAAATTTTGCTATTCAATTCTACAAACTGGGGCGGGTAGTACATGTAGCCAACTCTGCGAATAGATAAAAGTAATTTAGGATTTTTAAAATCATCTTCGATCCTTTTCCTGAGCCTACATATATATACATACAATTCGTCTTTAGTAATATATTCATTTGTGCCCCAAGCATATTGTATTAATTCTTCACTGGATATAGGAACTTTCTTATTACATACCAAATAAAATAACAACTTAAATTGAATCCTTGAGAGGGATAATTGTAAACCGTTCTTAATAATAGTCTCTTTCTGAATATCTAATTGTAAGTTAACATCAAGAGTTAAAAGTGCATTGTTATTAATCATAATCAACGACCTCCATCTTCAATATATTTAGTTATCACCGTCTGCATACTAATATATCTGTTAATGAAACTTGCTAAGATACCAGAGATAATACGAGTGAAAAATACCTTTTTTTAAAAATTCTATCATTTATATCCAAAATTTGTTCATTTTTTAGAAAATTCTACAAAATATTTATCGACAAAGCTTTGTAATTATGGAATTACGAGTGAAAGTCGATTTTCGAAAAGTGAGTAAAGATTCTGTAGTTGCAAATAAAAATTCAAGAAATTTTTTTGACATAAAATGAATGTTCTTATCGAATTTTTTAGTGAACTCTATTTAAAGTCAAAATTAATGATTTTCATTTTTGGTGTAATTTTCTATATTCATTAGGTGTGTATCCAGTTTTCTTTTTGAATAATGTAGAAAAATATGCTGTATTTTGTATACCTACTGTAAGTCCAATTTCTATTATTGAATAATTGGTTTGCTCAAGATAATATTTTGCCTTTGAAGTTCTGATTTGTTGAATATATTCCATAGGAGTTAATCCTTTAATTTTTTTAAAGGTACGTTGTAAATGGAATGGACTTCCATGACATATAGAGGCCAACCTTTCTAATGTCAAAGGTTCATCAAAGTTTTTATCAATGTAATCTGTAATATGTTTTATCCATTCTTCATTAGGTAAATTTAATGCAGTTGGTTTACAACGTTTACAAGGACGAAAATTTTGAGATAATGCTTCTTGTGCATTTTTAAAAATATTCACATTATCTCTTTTAGGAATTTTAGATTTGCATGAGGGACGACAAAAAATACCTGTCGTTTTTACACCATAATAAAACTTATTGTCATAAGAAGAATCATTATATATAATAGCATGCCACTGCTCGTTAGTAATTTTTGGTAATTTATTTTTCGGGCATAATGGGACAGTTTTTTTATTATTTGGATCATTTTTCATAAACTCACCTCTATCATTAGTATAACTTTAATAGGATTTTGATGTTAATTGTTTTTATTAATGAAAGTAACATGAATATTAGGTCAGAATTTAATAAGATGAGCTGTTACAAAGAAGCGTTTCAAAAGTTTCTAGACTTATTATATGAATGATTAGTCAGAGGTGGTTTTAGACAAGCGATATTCATTTATTTGGCAGCAGCTGGTATGTACAAAAGGAATCATCTTCAATCATCATGATTAACTCAAAAAAACGAGTTATAAAAAAGAGTGGAGCGGTATTTTTTATTGAAGTTTGTTTATAATAGCTTTTTAACTTGTTTGGGGGGAATCGTAAAGTAGATTATTAATCTGTTTGATAATTTTTATTTTCCTTATAGTATTTGACATACTGTATTTAAAATTTTAAAAGGAGAGTTGCTGTTAGTTTGGCTTGATTTCTTCTCCTTATTAGCACGGAACTTGTTTAGCGTCTCCATAATAATCCATAAGGGGAAACCTTTATCTTTTAGCATTTTTCGTAGATCCATTTCAGTAAATTTGACACTAAGTTGTTTCACTTCTTTCGTTAGTAGCTTCTTTCCCTTGAGTAGAAGGGGAGCTTTGAGTATTTTTTACTGTACCCCCAGTTGAATACATTGTAGATTGATTTATCCTATGTACATTTAAACCAAATTCCATTCCTTAAACCTATTTATATGTATATAAATAGGCTTAAGGGTACTTTTTAAATAAAAAATTATTAATTTGATAATCTAATACATAGAGTAGCAAAAAATGAACAAATTGACAGGCTTGTTATAAAGCCTACGTAAAGAGGCGAGAAATCTATTTCTTGTGTTGATAAGGCTTTAGAAATATACGCTAGAATATTCTATCTTATATTTCTAAAGTTCTAAATGATTTACATATATAGGAAGTCGGGGTATGTTTGTAATGATATACAAAAAAATGGATGGAAGGGATGTTATTATGTTTAAAAGAGTAGCATTAGGGATTTCATCGTTAGCAATCACTACATTTGTAAGTTTAGGAATGGCAACAGAGGCATTTGCTGGTCCTGCAGCACCATTATCTTCATTAAACGTTGTACAAGTAGAGTCTGAGCAGGGCGGGGTAGAGGCAATCAATCCTAATAGCTTTAGTACGACAAGAAATCATGGGGGAAGTTACCTATATATTTACACAAAAGAAATTGGATATGGACAAAATCCAATTGCAAAAATGAACGGTTCAGCAGTAAAGAGTATTGGATCAAGTGTGATTGGCGGCAACCCAATTGTTGGTTGGTATTACAAGTGGGATGCATCTGGACATCAACAGGGTACATTTGAATATCAAAAAACCTCTATTAATTTCCCGTTTAATACAATGCGTACTTCACTTTATATACAATAAATAGTCCGGCAAAATCGCAGGAATAACAATTAAGACACGAGTTCTTATGAGATTGTTAATTCTTTGAATCCAATTTATATTGATATTTTGTCTTTTATAACTATGTTACTCATCTGTAAAAATTCATAATTATAATAACACTACGAATCTATATAAACATAGTTTTAGGAAAGGAAAATTTCCTATTATGGAGTTTTTTATATTTTAGCAGAATTTAAAATGAAAAATTAAATAGGAAATAATTAAGGACTCTTAGATTCAGTACAAACAAATTAAAAATTAATGTTCAATAAATAAGTTTGTTTCATTAGTATGTTAACTTCCAATATTCAAAAAAGGAGTTTTAACATGAAAAAAAAAAGTCTAGCTATAGCTACTATTCTATCATTAGGTTTAACTGTATTTAGTGGTACTACATCTACATTTGCGATGACTGAGCCAAACGATAATGTGATGTTTCGATCTACATCAAAATATATAGGAAATATACCGTCAAAGACCAAGGACTGTAATACTGTAGACAAATATAAGCTATGTACAAACAAAGAAGAAGCTGATGCTTGGGGGAAAAAACAATTTAGTAAGTGGAGTAAAGAAGAGAAATCTGCCATAAGAGATTATACAAAAAATGCAAGACCATATAATGAATTTTTGAGAACACATGCAGGTAAATTGGATTCTGACCCTACAATGAAGAAAAAAATTGAATCCTTAGATAAAGCATTGAATAGAAAAGAGGCAAAAGTGATTGACAATATAAAAGTGTATCGAGGGGATGATGCATGGATTTTTGGAAAGGAGTATGATAATTCCATAATAAAAAACGGTAAGGTTGACAGAGAGAAGTTCAAGGAAATACAAAAAAAATTCCAAGGAAAAACAACAACAGAATTTGGATATATAAGCACTTCTATACTTATTGATGCTGGATATGCGAAAACAAGACCAGTTATGACAGAATTTAAGGTAGGCTCTGGGGCTCATGGTGCTTATATGAATTCAGATGACTTGACTGCGTATCCAGGTCAATACGAATTATTATTGCCAAGAAATACAGTTTATAAAATTGAAAAGATATATATTGCTATAGATAACAAAACTCAAAAAGAGCAAATAAAAGTGGAAGCAACAATTAAATAAATCTAATGAAGTTAAATTTTAAAAAATAAAGTGGTTTAAAATAACTATATAGATTTGAATAAGCATGTAAATAATTCAAGCAAAAACCGTAAGGATTTCTAATCTTTACGGTTTTTATTACATAACTTAGAAACTAAAATTTTAAAAAATTTCTGGATATACGGGGTTAAATTAGGTTATCACAAAAATTGGATAGTACCGAAAGACTCCGTATCATTTAAACAATCTCATGAAAGCTAACAGACTTACTCAGTGACTATTTTTTACTAATAGATAAAAAGGAGAGACTGGTACTCTCTTTTTTATTTCCTTTCGACATAATATAACAATATAAAGATTAATAGTTTGTTATTATAATTCAGGCAATCTTATATTTTAGATACTGGGGGACACATATTATGAACAATAAACTATTAATTGCACTCACAAGTTGCGTTTTAATTATGGGATTAGCAGCATGCTCAACTAACAAAGCAGCAAGTACTTCTAATGACTCTAAAGCTGAAGAAAAAGCAAAAAAAGAAGCTGTTAAGGATCAGAAAGCTGAAGAAAAGGCTAAACAAGAAGAGCAGCCACGTCAAGAAGCTGAGGCGCAACGACAGGCTGAAGAAGAAAAAGCAAAGCAAGAAGAGCAGCAACGTCAAGAGGCCGAAGCACAACGTCAAGCTGAAGGAAAAAGCGAACAAAGAACAACAACGTCAAAAGCAAAAACAAGCCGAGAAACAGCAAGAAGTACAAGTGAAAAAACAAAGAGAAGTAAATCAAAAGAAAACAGAGAAAGAAGCACGTGAGGAAGAAGAAAGTTTAGATTATGCAAAAAGGAGAGCTCAATCATTTGAGGATAAAGAACGAGAAAAAATGAGTTGTGATGAAGCGAAAAATGTTCTTGAACAATTAAAGAATGGCGAACAGAATCCAGCAACAAAAGAGCATGTTATTAAGTATCAAGAAAAAGTAAATATGTGTAGCAAGTAACAAAACAACTTAACGTATTAAAATACTATTTGGATTGGCGTCCAATACATATTATTAAAATTAAAGTGGTTCAAGTCGGAGGAAGGCAACTTTGGTTGTCTTTTCTTTATGCATAAAAAAGCCTTATCTTCCTATAGAAAAGATAAGGCCTTTATATACTATTTATTATCTAATTCATCAGTTTTATTATAAACATATTTGGCTTCTCCAAAAAGACCACCTGTGTCCCATTCTCCACCATAATATGCATACTACCTAGGTGAATCATTGTTTCATATACTTGGATATAATTTTAGTTTATAGTCATAAACTGAAACCATAAAAATATAAATATATCCCCCGATTAAAAGTGCCGCAGCAACGATTAATATTATTACTCCATCCGGACTATTAAGAATTTCTTTTATATGTTTTTTTGCTATTTGCTTCGTTTCTCCACTTGAAAAGAGATAAATAATGGAATGGAGAATTAGTAAGAAAAATGCCGTAATTACCTCTAACATGGCTTATGTACCTCCTAATATATGTATCTTTAATTAACCAATAATTTCCTTATACATTATATCAGCTAGGGTACATGGAGGTATAATAAATTATTTTTATAATTTAATTTATTAATCGGTACGGCATTAATACAGGATATTTTTTATTGTCACAAGTGGTAGAGAAGGTAAGCGGCAAGTCTCTACGTCAGTTTACAAAGGATCGTATGTTTGCCCCTTTAAATATGAGAGACACAACAATTTTAGATTACCACCCAACTACTATACCAATTACTAGTGCATATTCGAAGAATGAAAAAGAAGCATATAAAATCTATGAAAGCCCTTGGGAACATACAGGAGATGGGGCAGTTCATTCAACAGTTGAAGACTTAGTAAAGTGGGGAGAGAATTTAAATATAGGTACCGTTGGTGGAAAAGAATTTGTTAAAAAAATGAGCGAAATAGGTCCGGAAATTTCTCCAACTGGGGAGACGATTATTGATAATGTAGATTATGCTTTTGGGCTAAGGCTTGCAGAAGGTTTTAACTATCGATACTTCGAACATTCAGGTAGCTGGGCAGGTTATCGTTCACACTTCATGCGGTTTCTAAAAGAATATTTGTCTGTTGTAGTACTAAGTAACTATGATGGATTTGAATCTAAAAAATATGCTAATGAAATAGCAGGAATTTTTTTAGAAAAGTAAAAAATAGGGCGTAGAAGACAGTATTTAGATTTGCTTTATCCCACGTTGTTTTAGGTGTAATTAATTTTGAGAACGGAAGGCAAGCATAAATTTATGCCTGCCTTTTTAGGTATTAAAATGAATATAAATATTAATATTTATACAGTTAAAAAATAATTAGAAATTCTTTAAATATAGATTAATTAATGAGGTCAAATTTTAAAAATTTTTAAATTAATATATAAAAATTATATATTATTATTATAGAAATTGATTTTATTTAAAATTGAAATATTAATTAATATTCCCATTGCTATTAAATTGACCATTAAAGAACTTCCACCAAAACTTACAAATGGAAATGGGGTACCTGTGAGAGGAAATAGTCCTGTAATACCACCTAAATTTACTACAGATTGCATACCGATCATACATCCTATACCAATTGCTATAAAACTGCCGAATGGATCTACACATAATTGTGCAATTTTTAAGGAGCGAAGTACTATAGTCAAGACTCCAGCCAATATAATAAATACACCAATAAATCCTAGTTCTTCAGAAACTATTGCCATTATAAAATCAGTATGTGGTTCCGGAAGATAACCTGTTTTTTGTATGCTATTTCCAAATCCATGACCAGTGATTCCTCCAGAGCCAATGGCAATAAAAGAATTTATAAGCTGGTATCCATTTCCTTGTGCATCAACAAAGGGATTGAAAATTGTAGTAATACGTGTCTTTTGAACTTCTGACAAACTATATTGAATTAAAAAATATAAAATAGGTAACCACAAAATAGAACCGATGGCAGTTCTTTTGATTAGTAGATTTATATTTATTCCTGAGCAAAGAAATATGCTAAAACCTATACCTAATATTAAAAGTGCTGATCCTAAATTTGGTTGTTTAAAGATAAGAAAAAAAATTGTAGTTAAAAAAAATAAAAGTTTTCCGATACCACTCCAGTTATTTTTAGCTTGTTCTTGTCGTAATGCAAAAAAACGGGCTGTTACAAGTATTGTTCCTAATTTAAGAAATTCAGCTGGCTGTATTCCAAAGATCCATGATTGAGCATTATTTACCACTTTTCCTTTCCATAAAACCATAATTAATAAAAAAATCCCCCCAACCATAATACAGATTGAGACTATTCGTTTTTTCCATATTTCATATGGGAGTAAAGCACAAACTATTAACCCTATTGTTCCTAAAAGTAGCTTTGTTAATTGAGAATCAACAAAATGTCTACTGTTATAATCGTAATGTTGGACAGCGACAATGGAGCTTGCACTATACATCATGATAATACCTAAAGTACATGTTATGAATAGAGGAAGGAGCAATAGATAATCGATTTTTAATATTTTTTTCATTTTAATATCCTCCTGATTTAAAACAAAACATAATATTACATTTGCTAATGAATAGAACCTTGTTCTCGTCAATTACTAAATATGACTTTTGTTTCGGAAGATTCTATCGCTTACTCCCTGTTTTTTCACGCAAAAATCCCCCTAGTATGTAACTAGAGGGATTCAAAATGGCATGACTAAATAAGGCTTTTTTCCCCCTAGTAGAGCTTTGGCACTATACAACGTAAAGTAATGAAAATTCATTACTTAGCTATCTTAAGAAGAGCCTTAATCCGACAATTCCTGTTCTACCCATTGGCGTCTTTCGACATTTTTGGGCAATAGCCTGTGTTTGCATAGGAGCCTCACCTAACAGGTTAAGCAATATAAATTTTATGTGTTTGTTTCGTGTAGCAAGCCAAGCATAAATATATTTTTTTTGCTTGTCAAGCAACCATATTGCTAATTTTATTTGTTTTATTGCTTTATAGTCCTTTGAGAAATGATATGAAAAAATGTATGTAATCATTCCGTATAAGTACATATTTTTGACTTGTAGTGTATCGTTTGATTAAGTAGTTTAACGATATAAATTTGATAAACAGTAAAGAAGATTTTAATCATAAAAGAAGATTTTTTTATGAATGTTCTTTCGATATACAGAATGACTAATTATTCATCTTTTGTTATAAAGTTGGAATTTGATTAAAAACAATAAGTTTCATATGCTTTATTACGTTTCTTCGAATTAAATCTATTTGAATTCTATGTTTTTTAAGGGGAATTTTAAATTTATAATAAAATATAATTTCATTTTCTATAAAAGATTTTTTTATGAATGGAATTGAAAGTCAGTTGACAAATATTAAATTCTGGTTTAAATTTTGAAGTAATTCAATAAACTTTGTTAGGTGAGGCTCCTGTATAGAGAAACGCTGCTGCCCAAAAATGTCGAGAGACGCCAATGGGTCAACAGGAACGGTCGGATTAAGGCCCTTCTTAATGTAGCTGGTTATAAAAACCTATGCTATACAGTGCTAAAACTCAACGAGGGAGTGGTATACGATTTGATAGAAAGGCACCTCTGTGATTTTGGCAGAGCTGTCTTAATAATCATTTATTTGTATTGTGAAAAACCTTTACTCCTTTTTGAGTAAAGGTTTTTCTGTTTAATGTTATTTATTTTTATCTTGTCTATATTCAAAAAGGAGGTAATTCTAACTAATGAATTGATTGCAATGTAACTATTATTGCTTTAATAAAAAATTTAAGACAGATAAAATAAAACAAAACCACTCATGAAACTCTAGAGTCTCCCTTAGCAATATGAGGAGGAGTTAACATGAAGAAATTATTAAAGGAATTACTTATAACCAAAAATAACTTGGATGCAGAGAAAGTTTTACGTCATCCATCGTATGATATTGCACAAGAAGTAAAACAGTTTTCAATTGAAGATCAAGTCATATTGCTAAATACAATACCTGTATTAAAAAGCTCTAAAATTCTTCAATATATGAGTGCAGAAGAAAAATATAATATCTTAATTCACTTATCTGAAAATAAAGCCAAAAAGTTGCTAAATTTACAACCGATTGATGAATTAGTAGATTTACTTCTAGGGGTTCATCCAGAAAAACAGGCTAAATTAATGGCGTATCTAGATAAAATTACAAAACATAACGTGAAAAAATTGATGACTTTCAAACCTGAAACGGCGGGAAGTCTTGTAACAAGTGATTTTGTTGCAGTTAGAGGAAATTGGTCAGTAAAAATGACATTGAAGTACATTAGGGAACATTCTAAAAATGTAGAATCAATATCTTATAGTTATGTTCTTGATAATCACGGTTATCTTAAGGGAATCGTTTCCATACATGAGTTATTACTAGCACCAGATGAAGAGATATTATCTACTATCATGATTCAAGAGGTAATTTCAGTACAAGCTGAAATTGATCAGCAAGAAGTTGTAAAAAAGCTACTGAATTATAATTTAGCAGCAATACCTGTCACAACAGCAAATAATAAAATGATTGGTATTATAACATTTGATGACGTAATGAATGTTATGGAAGCAGAAGCTACAGAAGATATTCAAAAGTTAGGCGGAAGTGAACCATTAAATCAATCTTACTTTGAAGCTAGCATTTGGAGCATTTTCTTAAAACGTCTACCATGGTTATTACTTCTTTTTGTTGCTGAGGCATATACAGGTACAGTATTAAAGTATTTTGAAAACGAAATTGAAACTGTAGTTGCCCTTGCTTTCTTTGTTCCATTATTAGTAGGTACTGGAGGGAATACAGGAACACAGGTTGTAGCAACAATTACTCGTGCAATTGGTATTGGAGAGGTGAAATTTAAAGACATTTTCCGTGTAATGAAAAAGGAATTTGCAATTGGTATGCTTCTTGGACTTGCACTTGCGGTAGCTGGACTCACTCGTGCTTATATGTTAGGTGTTGGAACAGAAGTTGCACAAGTTGTAGCAATTACTTTGTTATTTATTGTTATTTGGTCCTCTTTAGTCGCAGCTATTATACCTTTGGTTCTGAGAAAATTCAAACTAGATCCTGCAGTTGTTTCAGGTCCATTTATTACAACATTTGTTGACGGAACAGGATTAGTAATTTATTTCATGGTTGCAAAAACGTTATTAAATTTGTAAATATACACTGAAATAAAAGCGAAGTGTGGAATGAGTATTTTGCCTTGATTGCTAAATTATAGTGGAGAATTCAGGATGGAGGAAATCAAACAAGTATGTCTTTAGATAAATAATATTTTAATAGATTTATTAAATGTAATTAATGCTGGAGGATAAAACTATGAAACATCTAAGAAGAATCTTCAAACGAATTTTGCTCCTATTGTCTATTTTCATGCTTATTGGCATAGGAATATTATTTGGTACTAGCTATGGACGAGAGCTTCGTATAACAATCGCTGGGAGTATACTAACTTCTCAGCATCCACAATATGCAAAATATACACTCCTATCCCAAAAGGAACTAGATAAACTGCAAGATAGAATTAATCATCCGAAATGGTCAAACAGTGATGAGCATATTTATAAAAAAATAGTAGGAAAAAGATTAGAAGAATTAAAAAGTCAGCCATTAGAAATTGATGTAGAAACAATTAAAAGTAATAAAGATAGTCGCTTTCTATTCGAAGGAAAGTTAGTCACTATTAGTAATCCTTTCAATGTTAAACTTGTTAGCCACCAAGGAACACAGGGCGCTAACAGGGGAGAAAAAATTAGTGTAATGGCAAAACGTAGTGATGCATTTGTTGCTGTGAATGCAAGTGGATTTGCTGATGAAACAGGAAGGGGTGGAGGAAATGTTGCTACTGGAATTGTGATAGAAAACGGGAAAGCTATTGATACAAATATGGATAGACATACCCCTACAATTATTACAGGTTTAACACAGTTTGGACAAATGATAACAGGAAATTATTCTACACAACAACTCCTGGATAAAAAAATCGTTTCCGCAGCTGGATTTATGCCACAGCTAATTGTGAATGGAGAAAAAATGATTACAGAAGGAGACGGTGGTTGGGGTTCTGCTCCACGAAGTATTATGGCTCAAAAAGAAGATGGCACAATAATGTTTCTGGTAATAGACGGTAGGCAAACACATAGCATAGGGGCCACGCTAAAAGAGTGTCAAGATATTCTATATGAAAAAGGAGCAGTAAATGCAATGGCTATGGATGGTGGTTCTTCTGCTACTCTATATTTAGGAGGAAAGGTTATAAATTCACCTTCTACATTATCACATGAAGATCGTTATTTACCGAATGCTTGGGTAGTAACAGCAAATCCAAAACAAAAAATAAAGATGACAATAGATGGGGAAAAAGTAAATCCTAAAACATTAGATAAATTTGATACGAATATTTCAAATGTATAATGACAAGGAACATCCATTAGTAATCCATTTTTTGTATGCTTAATTAGGGTATAAGCTAATTTTTATTAATTCCACAATTACATCGAGTTTAAGTCAAATACAAAAGCAAGGGAATAAAACTTTTCCCTTGCTTTTACGTTATTTGATTGGAATCACATTTAATTAGTCCCAAATTCTTTCTACATATTCTGGATGATCGATAAAAGGATTACGATTGTGTTGGAATTTTTCAAAAACCATATTATTTCTTTTTCTTTCCATATCATCAACTGGATCTTGTTGGTGCCATTGTAGTAGAGTTGATAGTTTCCCGTGATTTGGATTATCTGTGTCTACATCATTTACTAATTTTAAATCGGGTCCACCTTCCCCTTCATAACGAACATCCATATAAAACAGCGTTCTTGCAATATCTCCCTTAATCTCATCTCGTGGTTCCCACGAATCCCCGTCAACGCAAGTATCAGGTGCTTTTTGCGCTGCTCCTAAATCTGTCCCCTTACAAGATGCGTTTGGATTATTCACATGACCATCATCCCAATCAAAATCTAAATTACCTCTTCTAGCATTTACCCATTTATCTTCTGGTCTTATATTGTGTAAGTCTGTTCTAATTGTTCTATTATCGTCAAAATGGGATTGGGCCCAAACATGTTCGCGATTCCAACAAGGTTCATTACCACAAAAACTATTTTTGTTCATGGAACCACCTTTATAAAACAGTAAAACATTCTCTGGATTGTTCGGGTCTTGATCGATTTCTTTTAAAGCGCTTCGAGTATCATCATATGTTAAAACATTCTGTTTTTTTATTATTTCATGTAAAGAAGCTTTTAGTTCTTTCCCTGATTGAGTCGTTATACTTTCATAGTAGTCATGTGCTGTTGCATTGAGACGGGAATTATTATTTGTGTTCCCCTCATTTTCATAAGATAATGGGACATTTCTTACTTTATGATTATTATTACTCATATTTTCTTTTTTAAGTTCAGATTGCTTTGTTTCATTCGCACCGCACCCAGATAGGGCTATAAGTAAAATCATAAATATTAAATTGGACTTGCTTAATATTGTATTAAATTTTTGCATCTAACTATTCTCCTTTTTATTTTTTCTTAAAAACAAACTTATTATTTGTGTTTGTACAATTTCTTTATACATTATCTTTTTAAGGGTGAATTTAAAACATTGGGACTATTTCTTCGTTTGTTTAGCAAGTTATTTCTAGTGTATTTAAAATAACAATGACTAATAATAGCGATTGAATAATTCTAAAAAGACTTGCTTAATATATGTCATTAGAAAAGTATGGAGTTTAAAAGGAAAGCTGTATTTTTATTATTTCAATCTCGATTATGGTATACAGATATTGAAACAGGTCATTTTACTAAACATGTTTAAGGTTGTAATTATCTAACTGATTGTGAATAAATTTTTTATTTAATATCAGTTCTATTTAATGAATATATATATAAATATTATGGATGTTAATCACTCTAAGTTAAGCAGGCTTAAAAAAATAATTGTTAGAGTTTTTGTAGTAGGTTTTGGAACAAGGCTTTAATAATATTCACCTTTTGCTGAGTCTTGTATATCATCAATTCTTAATTTCATACCCAAAGCTCTTTTATACCTTGAAATTATACGTATATGAAAGGGAAAGGTATAAAGTATGAATAAAAAAGTTAAACAATAATTGATATTCAAATTAAAAAGGAGACTTAAAAATGCCCATAATTAAAGTTGTTAGTTTTAATATTGAATGGATGAATGATTGGTTCACAAATGATGGAGATATTGTTGCCTTTAGAGAAAACTTTACTAGAGAAGGACATACAAGTAATACCAAAGAAACCGCTAGGCGTGCAGCAGATACTATAAAGGAAATTGATCCAGATATTCTAGCTATACAGGAAGGGCCTAGTCGTCCTGAAGAATTGGCCCTCTTTATACAAGAATACCTCTCTGAGCATGGAACGCCAATTTACAAGTTTATCCTTAACGATTCAGGACAGCAACAAAAAACGGCAATACTTTATAAACCAAATGCTGTTGATTCTTTAAAACTTACACCTAGTACTAATATTTCAAACTTAATTGAAGAATGGATGGCAGATGTTGATGGTGATGAACATTTGGAACCATACCAGTTTACTCGTTTACCGCTCGTTATAGATGCTCAAATTGGAGAGGATTTTTTACAAATTATAGTACTTCACACAAAGTCTAATTTTGTAAATAAAGGAAAAGATTTGTGGGGTAATCTGGCAACTCGACAAGAATATGTTAAAGCAGCTCTTAAAAATCGGAGGCGAAATTCCGCAGAGTCAATGAGAGTTAGAGATTATATAAATAAAGTTTTGCTATCTAATTTAGCAGAAAAAATAATTATTCTTGGAGACCTAAATGATGGACCAGGTATGGATTATTTTGAAAAGAACTATTTATCACATAATACTGTTGATGTATTAGTAGGATCTGCATTTGAACCTGAGATGATGTTTCACCATGCTCAACACGATGTGAAAAATTCAAACCGCTATAGTGCTGTTTTTGATGATTTCGTTACAGGTGAAGATAATAAGCATATACTTCTAGATCATATCTTACTTTCCCCTGGTCTTTCAGTTACTAGTGGACTTAGAAGGGTGCCTAATTCTGGCGCTATTCACCATGTCGAGTATGATAATCATACCGTAAATCATGGTATTTTCCGAGAGAATCGACCAAGCGATCACAGGCCAGTAAGTGTAATCCTTGAATACTAACTCCAATCATAGAATTTTAACATATAGTATAACTTGTATCTTTAAAATTTAAGTTAAAGGGAACCCTTATTTTATACAATAAATTTTAAGGGATTTGTATATGTTTAATTGATTCAACTAGATCTTTCTCGTATAAAATTTCTTGAAGTTAGGGAATCTATAAAAGAATGAAACCTGTTTGCTTATTATCTAATCATTGTTATATAAGGTCTTTTTATAATAAAATAGAAATTTTTTATGAGTTTTTCTAAATAGCGTAGAGGTTATTAATTTTAAAAGGAGGTTAATTATGAAGCAAATGAGCTTAATTCCATTTGAAGTTCAGTCAATGGTTAAAAATACTTACGAAATACCATTTGGTGTGAAGATGATAGGAGCACCAGAATTTTGGGAAGAGAGTGATAGGGGAAGAGGTATTGTTATAGCAGTTCTTGATAGTGGTTGTGATATAAACCATCCTGACTTAAAAGAAAGAATTATAGGAGGAGCAGATTTTACAAGTGATACTCACCAAGATTTAACAGATATAAAAAATTTGAAAAACGTAGCTGATATTTTAGGACATGGTACTCATGTAGCTGGGACAATTGCAGCTACTATTAACGGGAGTGGTGTGGTTGGAGTAGCACCAGAGGCAAAGCTATTAATATGTAAAGTATTGAAGCGTGTAGAAGAGGTGGGGCCAGGAGATTCAAAATTTAGAGCGGATTATCCAAATATTATTAAGGCGATTAATGAGTGTATTAAATGGAGAGGCCCAAATCAAGAGCGTGTCCGAATTATCTCGATGTCTTTAAGTGGTAAAGAAGAGGATTTAGAACTACACAAATGTATAAAAAAAGCCGTTCTAAATGATATTTTAGTTATATGTGCAGCCGGTAATAAAGGGGATGGTAATGAACATACAAAAGAAGTGGGGTATCCAGCTTATTATCCTGAGGTAGTATGCGTAGGGGCAGTGAATATGTACAAAAAACTATCTCAATTTACTAACACTAATGATGAAGTTGATTTAGTAGCACCAGGAGAAGAAATTTTATCTACTTATACAAATGATAAAGGATACGCTGTATTAAGAGGAACTTCTATGGCAACACCGCATGTTGCAGGAGCAGCAGCACTACTCTTAAAACATCATGAGAAGAAATTTAATAAAAAGCTTACTGAGCCTGAGTTATTTACGGAGTTAATAAAACACACTAAATCAATTGGTTATAGTAAATATGGGGAAGGTCATGGATTATTAGATTTAAAAGGTAATGTTTAATAGCATCTACTGTATTAGAATTCTTTAAAATGAAAATAATGCTATTTTATTATGATTAGATAAGGTGAATGATAATATGTTAAAGAAAAAAAAGTACGAAATCAAATTTTTTCTCGATATTCATCGAGTATTAAATGAAAAATATAAATTGAAACCGGAAATAATAGACGAGTTTAGTATAGACATAAAAGATATTGATGAAAAAACTATTCAATTTATTGATACAAACAAAAGAGAGCTGTATAAAAATGGATGGATATTACGAAATCGGATAAAAAGAGCAAATAGTACATATGAATTGACATATAAAAAGAGGTATAAAATTCTCAATAATAATATAGAAGCTGAAGTAGAAATTGCAAAAAAAGCTGGATTTGGTACAGATGAGCAAGAGTTTCAAGTTGAAATCGATTGGGGATACACTGAACAAGTATTAAATATTGTATATAAGCCAGAAGAATTTCAATTACCTAACTCAGAAGCTTCTTCTGTAGAAATATTACAAGAATTATTTTTAAAGAATGGTCCAGAAATATTTCTTAAATGGGGAAAGGGGTTAATTGAACAAACAATTAATTATGGTCCTGTTTATTCGCAAAAATATACTGGCAATTTTAAAGAAAGAGAAATATTTATAGAAATTTGGTCAATGCCTGAATGTAAGGAACCGATTTTAGAGATTTCTTTGGAGAAATTTAAAGATGAAGAAAAAGACAAAGCTGATCAATATCATGACGAGCTAAAAGAATTATTAAATAACAAAGGATGGATAATAACGAGAGATTTTTCAAAAACAGATTGGGTAATGAATAAATGTGAATGAACTGAAAATTAGATGTTGTAGTACAAAATCAAGTTTTCTCAGGAAGTAAATATGATGTGCCACTATAATGATAACATAGATTCTGAAACATACCTTAAGGCGGATTTACTTATAATACTGTACCTGTTAATTTAAAAAACATTATAATATTTTATTTCTACAAACAGAAAGAGGTAGTTTATTATGAAAATTAATGATAACTCAGATTTACCACCTATTTTGTAT
Organism: Bacillus sp. AY2-1; assembly: GCF_008368965.1. NCBI lineage: Bacteria > Bacillati > Bacillota > Bacilli > Caryophanales > Bacillaceae > Bacillus > Bacillus sp. AY2-1. The sequence goes on from NZ_QPEL01000046.1 coordinate 27,712, forward strand.
GCAGAAGCTTCTGTTCATTCCATTGGTGGTGAATCGATATTTACTACAACTACAAGTATTACAAGTAAAACAGTTGAGCAGTTTTACTCTAAAGACAATATGATTCATAAATCTGTAGAAAAATTAAAAGCGAATGGATTCCAAGTACTGCATGTGGGACAAACATCTATTTCAATCGCAGCTTCTCCTAAAATTTTTGAAAATGTTTTTCATACTAAAATTGTTATGAAGGAACTTGAAGTACAGGGTATACCAGGGAAAACATCAATAACAATTCTTGATTCAACAAACTCAAACATACAGGGGTTAATTGATACAAGTAATAGTGAATTCGCAGATGTTTTAGAAGGAATCGCAATTAGCGAAAAAGCTTTTTTACATTCTCCTGCTAGTGCACCCTTAGAAGATACTTCAGTAAATACACCGGGTGGATTAGCTCCTAATCCACCCCAAAAAGATTACTATCATTTAAAGCCACCTGAAGATTTAGCTAAGCTTCTTTTAGCAGAGCGAGCACACCAAAAAGGAATAACAGGAAAAGGCATAAAGATTGTAATGGTTGATACTGGTTTCTTTAGACATCCCTTTTTCACTAAAAGACAATATCATATAAATCCAGTTATTCTTGGACCTGAGACGACAGATCCAATTCATGATGAAAGAGGTCATGGAACGGGCGAAGCTGCTAATGTATTTTCATTAGCACCGGGTATAGATTTTACGATGATAAAAATGAACAAATTTAATACAACAGGTGCTTTTAAATTAGCAGTAGCACAAAATCCTGATATTATTACCTGTAGCTGGGGGCTACCTACTCCACCAAATCAATTGACAGCTTCCCAATTAACATTAGCAGCAGCAATAGCCAATGCAGTCCATAAAGGTATTATTGTTGTATTTGCAAGCGGTAATGGAGGTGAACCTTTTCCTGGCATGCACCCAGATGTTATTTCTGTAGGAGGAGTTTTTGTTGATAGAAATGGATCTATGGAGGCAACTGAATTTGTGAGTGGTTATAAAAGTACATTTACACCATATAAGGACCGTCTAGTTCCTGATATATGTGGTCTGTCTGGCATTCCTCCTATGGCAGATTATATAATGCTTCCAGTAGAACCAGGAGATTGGTATGATAAATTCGCTTATGCCTCCGGACAAAAACATCCTAATGGTGATGAGACTTCACCAAATGATGGATGGGCAGCTTTTAGTGGTACATCAGCTGCTGCACCACAAATAGCTGGTGTATGTGCATTATTAAAACAGGCGAATAGCCGACTTAGTCATTTCCAAATACGGGATATATTAAAAAAGACTGCAAGAGATGTAACAAAAGGTCAGTCGCAACAAAAGAATCCTGCTCATCAAGGTCCCGATCTTGCAACAGGGTTTGGTCTAGTTGATGCTTCTAGAGCAGTTGATGAAGCTATTAAGATGTCATAAAGATGAAGAAACTCTTCTTAGATTGGAGGAGTTTCTTTATCTTTATAATCGCTTCACCATGGAACTACCATAGTCACTTACCAATAATCGGAATGTATCTCTAATGATTCCATTATCAACTTTAACTTTTTCAAATTATGTAGTCTTTTTCACAGTTGTCTATTTGACGCGGGAAGACAAACAAGTCTATCCAAAATCAAGTGGATTTCATTCATCAACCGTTCGGTCTAACAGCATAAATGCAGTCCGATGGCGATAAGAATTAAATCAAAACCCCGATCCTCCGTTACCGGACTTGATCGGGGTTTTATTTTACATGGTCTTTTTTACGCAAGTAATCTGTTCGATAAGCAAACTCATTCAGAATCCCCTAAAACTTGGAAGAAGGGCGTAAAGCTGCTTTAATTTTTCCACATCATGCTCAAACCAATTGCGGATCCATTTGCAGTATCCAAGAATTATAGTGTCCTCTTTTTGCCCCGCATTCATGACTTGCGCAATTGAATGTGCCGCCATCATCCCTGACATGATTGCTTTGAGGACACCGTGGGAAGAAGCGGGGTCTAGTACAGCTGCAGCGTCTCCAACTAAAAAGTATCCAGCTCCTCCAGGGTGACTAATTGCTCGCCATGTAACATCAGCGCCATTCGGTTTACCCATAGGTTTCAGCCCTTGAAATTCTTCAGGAATCCAATCCCTTTTCAATGCTACATTGTCAAAAGATAATTCCGTCCATTGGTACACATTTGGACGCACTCTGGCAGTCCAAGACCATCCATTGTCGTGTGCTACAATAGCTGGCGATGCATCTCGCGCGGGACATGCCCCTGTAGCATAACCGAATCGGGCAATAAGGCGAGGAGAGTAGGTATTGATTTTCAAATTCAATTTCTGCGCTAGCCATTGTCGCCTACCTGTCGCATCTATTAGAAATGAAGATTGAAGCTCCCCATCAGAAGTTACTACTCCTGAAACACGGTTATGAGTTACAATCGGGCGTAAAGCACGACAAGGTTGACGTACGTCAACACCTAACGAGATAGCTTGATGCAGTAGAATTGCGTCAAAATCGGCGCCCCAAGCTTGAAAACCCAGCCATTTCCCAGACTCGTCCGAACCGAATGGGACAAAGTGGCGCTTTCCCTCCCATTGCACCCAATTTCCCTCATGTCGTAGGAATCCTGCTTTATCAAACTCTTCTGTGACACCCAATTGCTGTAAAAGGGGTCCAATTCCAGGGTGAAGTGTTTCCCCAGGGCGATCACGAGGAAATTGCTCCGCCTCAATAATGACTACTCGTAAACCATTAAGTGCGCACAAAATGGCGGCAGCGGCGCCCGCAGGCCCACTGCCAATAATGGTTACGTCCGGATTAGAAATTGACATCTTGTAATATCCAATCACTGTCTTCATGTTTAATTAAAATCTGTACACTGTTAACGAAGAGGATTACTTTTTCATTAATTTCAACATGAACTTTTTGAAAATCATTTTCAACAGGCAATGTTTGTCCTTTGAGATACATTTCAAATCGATACACAGTACCCCTAGATGTTGCAGCTGCAAAATTCAATGAATGGGTTTTTTCCCGTGCCGTTTGCAATTCTTCATCAGATAGATCAACTTCTCGAAACGACAGGACGCCCCAATTTGATTTATCACGATGAGTGATCCCCAATGCTGCATAGACACGTGCCATCATTAAAAGCCTATCTTGATATTCTCTAATATCTATTTGACTAGTTAAGCTCAAACTAAATTTTTTATGTAATGAACTATTCACGTAATCTACATAATCAAACGAATTATATTCAATTACTTTTTGACCTTCTTTGTGTAGAGGTCCGGAAACTCCATCCCAGGGAAGATTTCCCGCTTGCCCAATTTCTTCATCAGTCAGAGGGCTCACTGTAGCAAAGCTAAAGCTCCCATCTACGTTCGGTCCAAAAGTTCTTGCTGCATCAGGAGCAACAGCTGGCCAAAAAGTACTTAGGGCTGCACACAGTTTACTATCTTCGGGAAAGGGACTACCAAGTCCGTAAGCAGCAAGGAATTCTGTACCTTCTTGGGTGCGATCAAAGCTTACATCCCAACCAGGCGCAAAGTATCCAGCCGCAGCATCTGGCAAATGGGAGTGCCGAGTGGTTTCTGCTACTTTACCATATTTTGTATTTCGTGGAGGGATCTTATAAGGTAAGGACACGATTGCTGTCATTGTATCATCTTGGCTATTAAAGATGGTTTTTTTGATTGTATTCCTTCCACTCACCATCTCTGTTTTCAATTCTAGGTTTGCAGCTCTGCGAGTATCGGATAATGCGTTAGGACCTCCTTGTTGCCAAATTTCTTTTCTTAATGCTTTTGGAACAAGCTGATTCCACCAATCCATCACTTCTCTTTGGTCACAGTGAGGGAAAAAGTCCGGTGCAGTTACCAGCGAGTAAGCCGGATGATTACCAAGAAATACAGAAGATAATTCCGGGCATATCGCCGCTATCCATCCATCTGCGGTGTAATCAATATAATGAACCGCATCATACCCTCCTTCTTTAATTTCTTTCATTAAAGAACTATTTTCATTGAGATCAACAATTTCCCCATTTTCCACTTTATGACGAATGTGAACATATTCAGGTGCCCGACGAGCATTATTAACAGCGCTTATTTCTAGGCTGGAAGAAAAAAGGTTAGGGTTTTTAGGGACCTTGAATGTGAGTCTTTTGTCTTTGTATTTTGCCTCCTCAATTAAGGGGTGCGGAACTGGTACAATTACATTTTTTCCAAATTCAGGACTATCGGACAACTGTGCAATTCCCTCTTTAAAAATGAAAGGATATTGACTGATATCTGACTCAGACCAACCTCCTTCTTTACCAAGTTCAAGGTGAATACGTCTCAACTTTTCATTAACATGTTGCGCTTCAAGACTTACATTTAAATTTAATTCACTGATACACTCTGTTCCGCTGAAAAGTTTATGGAGAGGAATCCAAAATAATCTTTCCATGTCGCTTTGCCTTTGTTCTTCACTTCTAGAGATTGGTCCAAATTCTTCTTCGTTTCCTTTGCGTTGAACTGCTATATACACCGAATAACGAGCTGGCAAGACTCGAAAGGCAAAATCATCACCCTTGACATTAGGAAGAAATCCTCGATTTTTAGGAGAATAGAGCGGTTCAGTTGTTCCGACCCGTGCGACTCCTGTACGTGAGAAACATAAATCCGCGTGTTTACGGTGAACCGTTTCTGGTGCAGGACGATATTCAGAAGCAAAGACGACAATTGCTAAGTCCTCATTTCTTCCTACACGGCTACGAATCTCAGATAAAGAAGAGGGAGTGATACCGTAAACATAGTTTTCTACTATTTCAAGTTCCCCTAATGTGGGAAAAGAAGTTAATTCTAAACCATCCACACCGGTAACAACGTTGGGGGAAGCTAAGGAGTGATAAAATAGGCTTCGAGCAGGATGCCCCGGTTCAATTCCTCTTGTTCCTTCAAGAGAAAAATCTTCGAAGCCCTTCAATTTTCGATTGATTTTTGCATGAATATCTTTAAGGAGTTCCTGTTTTAAGTCTGCGGCAGAAATATCTAAACCATGTTGAAGAAACAAATCTCTCCAGCCATGTTCTGCAAGTCGATTACATATTTGTCTCACTTGTTCAATCAAAGACATCATTTTCCACCCTTTCCGAGTTTTTATTTGTTTTTATAATATGGATTATACTGTCAATATATCCGTAAGGGCTTTGATGGATGGCTGAAAAAAGTACGCGCCTCCTGTCATCGTTACCCACTCCTGCATGAAGTTTATGCTCTTATCCTTTTCTGGTAATTTGAATGAATGTTTTTCACCATCATTGTCTTTTTGCCCCACAATGGGATCTTCGCCATCCCCTTTTGATGGAAAGTCGATATTATTAGCCCAAGCCTGCTGCATGAATTCAAACTGCTCTTTAATACTTGCTTGGTAGGTCATAAATAATAATCCTCTTTCCTCGTCTGGTGCCAGCTCAAAGGATTTCCCATAAGGAATGCCTCTACGAAGAAGCATCTTCGTTCGGTTAAACTCGGCAGACCTAACATCACGTGGATTAAGCTTACGAACATGCGCTGCAAATGGGCATGTTTTCCCTTCGGAATCTCCTTCTACACCCGGAATTTCTTGATTACCTACGGCCTGTTTCAATTTAATTGCAGGTTCGGGATTTACATAGGAAAAGTGGTTGTTTGTAAACTCATCATTGCCGATAGACGGATTATCTTCTTCCTTTGCTCTAATCAAAGGCGCACCGCTTTTCCAACGGCCAATCAGTTTAGCACCTAGCAGGTCAGAGTTCATTCCTACTTCTGCCGCCATATTCTCTACGAATTTATTAAAGGCTGCTACATCTTGCTGCAAACGTCGAAATACCAAAAAAGAGCCGTTGCGTGCCCAATCCGGTAAGCCGGCTAACGTATCCGAATCTGGATCTGGTTGAACAAGATCTTCTTTATTTTGTTTCTGATAGCCCAATACGAACTGGCCAGGCCATATAAGCGGTGCTCCCGGCTTGGAAAATTTCTGCGCACGCTCATCATTTGGATCAATCAAACGTGCAGTGAGGAAGTCCTCCTGTTTGTCCGATTTAAGCCCGCGTATCCCTGGTTGAGATATGCCGTCCTTATAGCCAAAGTGCTCATGACCTGGCTTGTTCGTGTCCATACGTGTTCTTCCATTCTCTTCGTGTATCAATTCCAGACCACCATTTACTTTCAAGCTCTCTTTTATACTACTTATACGTTGATTAAGGAGATCTTCTGTATCACTAGCCACGATTAACAAGAGATCTGGTAGATTTGTCGGACCACCAATCACCCAGTTTTGGTGATCTAATCGATCGCCCAACACTTTCGACCTTGCAGCCATACCTTGCGAGAATGCTTCATCTTTTTTAAAGTGCTCTGCTTCCTCTGGAATCAATTTTTTCAATCCTTCGAAGGTAAAGGCCACATTAACCCATGTTGCGGCTAGCCCAGGTGGATCCTCGCCATTCAATCGAACACGTAGTGACTTGAACAGATTGTTGAACCGTAACACTTCATTTAGAGAAGAGATTTGAGGTACCAGGTCCCTTATCCATTTTTTAGCAGTATCAGACTGGGTAATTTTTAAAAAAAGCAAGTCCTGAAAGTCTTTGTTAAAACCAGCCAAACTGTTACCTTGAATGTCGTAGATCTCAATAGTGGGTTCATTTAGAGCCATTTGATTTAACCTCCCTAATTAAATTACCGTCTATTGGAGACGGCTTTTACAGCAGTAATAATTCCCTTAATGTATTGACAAAAGAAATTGGTCAGACTAGGACCTATAGGGTCAATTCATTACAAATAGAAATTATTCCCAATGACAATCTATTTAATTCAGGTTTATATAATTTAAGAATGTAAGTCATAAATTCTTCGTCTAGTTTGTTGCTAAGAAACCGCGCAACAGAACCCTGGAGATTGTGCAGCTTGCATGGGAATTCAGGTAAAGTTTTGATTTTACTCCATTGGTTCTGTCTAAATTGAAACTTACCATTTTCTACAACTCAAAAATATTGATTTTCTTTCATGTTATTCTCCTTAAGATTTTATAAAATCCCACCTAGTGTTTTGTATTTATCAACAACGAATCAAACACGATATTTTCAAAGCTCTTAAAATGACTCAAATAAATCTATATGATTTGAAAATATTTACTTCAAAATAGAGTTATGTTGAATATGTAAGAAAAACTTACAGAGCTTTATTAATTACGTATCAAAAATAACAAGCAGTGATTTGAAGGATTGATACGGACAAGAATGGAGTCATTTATTGTTCATAGCATAAAAACTATAAAAAAAAGAAAACATAAATTTTAGTTATTCATAACAAATTTTTAAAGAATTAAAAAGGAGACTTTGGTTATGAAAGAGGAAAATATTGAAAAATTAGGACTTGCACTTTCTGGTGGGGGGTTTAGGGCATCTTTCTATCATATTGGTGTACTTGCAAGGTTGGCTGATTTGGGTTTGCTTCGTTCTGTTGAATTCATTTCTACGGTTTCAGGTGGCTCTATTATTGGCTCGCTTTATTATCTTCATTTAAAAAAACTACTGGAAGAAAAAAGAGATGTTGAAATTAAAGATGAAGACTATCAGGAAATTATTGCAAAAATTGAAGTGGATTTTCTAAAAGTAGTCCAAAAAAATTTACGTTTAAGAACCTTTCTTAATCCAGTAAAAAATATAAAAATGATTCTTCCTAATTACTCAAGAAGTGATCATATTGGAGAGCTTTATGATAAATTTTTATACAGAAAAGTTCTTGATACAAATAACACACATCCTATAAAAATGAAGGATCTAATTATCAAACCCTGCTGCGAGAGTAATTCTTTTCACCCACTTAAGGATAATGAAAAGAGAAGTGCAAAAGTACCAATACTTCTTATTAATGCAACAATCTTAAATAATGGCCATAACTGGTGTTTTAGTGCTTCAGATATGGGTGAAACAAAGATTGACCAATTTAGAAAAAAATTTGATAAAAATTTCCGATTAAAAAAAATAACATCATATGAAGACATATACAAACACGAAGATTTCGAGCTTGGTTTAGCCGTTGCCGCTTCGGCCTGTGTGCCTGGAATTTTTGCCCCTCTTGCTATTAGTAATCTTTATGATGAGGGGGTACGATTACAATTAGTTGATGGTGGTGTCCATGATAATCAAGGGATTAGAGGATTATTAGATAAACGATTAAATTGCACACATTTTGTAATAAGTGATGCATCAGGACAATTAAAAGATGAAAGGGAGCCTAGTGTACAGATATCAAATGTAATCAAACGTTCAAATAGTATACTATCGGATAACCTACGAGAGCAACAGTTGTCCAATATAATTAAAGAACATACAGATAATGTTGCCCTATTACATTTAAAGAAAGGATTGCCTGTAAAGGAGGTTTCCTACTTTGATAAAAGACATAATCTTAAAGAAGAATCTAAACTTTGTAATCCGGAACAGCCTTGCGAGATTTTCGGGGTCAATACAGATGTTCAAAACCTCCTATCTGGTATCAGAACAGATTTGGACTCTTTTTCAGAAGTAGAAGCTTTTTCTCTTATGCTTAACGGCTATAAAATAAGTCAATATGAATTGGATAAAGTAAATATAAAAAGTTTTGTTACAAATACCGAATTAAAAGAGGAAAGATATCAATTCTTTAAGATTGATTCATGGATTTCATCACCTGTTATTAATTCTTATTATAAAAGTCTCCTTGAAACTGCAAGCAAACGATCTTTTAAGGCTATTAGAATGAATTTTCTGGTAAAATTTATAACTATTTTATTGGTTGTACTTATATGTGGAACTATTATAAGTACTTTCAGCTCAAGGTTTATTTACTGGGCAAATGAATCAATATCAAAAGGTCAAATATTATTAATAATTCTCCTTTTAATAATCTTGTTTATTATATACAAAGGATTAAATTTTTTTTCGCACAGAATTCTTTCTGTATGGTTCTTAATAAATCTGTTACCATTTCTTCTTATATCTTTAACAGGGTTTGTATTTATTGGACTTTATCTAATCACTTTTGATCGACTATTTCTATACTTAGGTAGTTTTAAAGTGTTAGAAAAAGAACGAATAAAATGAAAAATAAAAATGTAGAATAGGGGGCGTAGAAAAAACGGCTTTAATAATTGATACCGTTTTTTCTATATCTATTTGAGTTTTTTGCATGCTTTCCACTCCAAAAGCGATTAGAACTCTAAAGGCATAAAAAATTCACCCCTAAATATAGATTTTTTAAAGTGACTAAACAACGAAAAACTCTGAAGGAGAAATTCATCTTGTATATTCTACAAGAAAGTCTATGTTTTTTTAAGAACTACAACAATTAGAACCTAAAGAGAAAATTAATTGGTATGAATATAAGATGTATCTTTTAATTGATTCATTTTACGTTATTCCTTTGAATAAGTTTAAGAACATCTATATTATAAGTAATCGGTAATATATTTCATGTATGAAAAAAGAATTAATAACCTTATATATAAGGTTATTAATAATTACATCTAGTTTCTTTAACTCGTTATGATTTTAATTAAGATGAGAGTTTTTTTAGGGTTTAGAAATTTGCTTTACCTTTTAGTTGTTAATTATTTTTTAAAAGGGAAGTTATAGTATGGATTGAAGAGAATCTTGTGAAAAAGAAACTTACATCCTATATTGTATGATTTTACCAAGTGTTAAATTTAGCACTTTGTTAAAACTAATATTTGATTAAATAAAATTTGGAGAGATAAAAAATGTAGCCAATAAATTATAGTGTCCTAAAAGGACACGTGACAGGCTATAGTCCTGACCATAATGATTCAACATCGTACCTTCATGTTAGAATTAAAGATAATCGAAAAACACGTCAAGTTATTATTAATACTTTATCGCGTATTAGCCCATCAGAGTTATTATAATACGCAGGACAAGATTTCCATTCAGATCAACTAACTCATCTTCCTGATTTAGAATATGGATTTACATTAATTGGAGATGCGAATTCTAATATAGCACTGGATTATATTAGAGGGCATTTACTTGATCCTTGTAATATGATTTCACTCCCTGTGACGGCTTTAGGAGAAGATAATGATTTATTAGACAAGTTATTATACTATATGTCACAAGCTAAGAATAATCCGGAAGTAGATATTTATACTTATGGAGAAAAAATCCCTCCTGGAATCCATAATGTGCATATGAATCAAAGGAATGTTGAGGATTATAGAGGTAGTGATGGCATATGGCAAGATGGTGGGATGTTTCTACATTGTAAAAATACAAACGAATGGGTTGCAGTTTTCTTAGCATTTCAATCACAATCTTGGTGTACAGACGATGAAGGACATGCTACTAATCCAGTTGAAGAATGCAATCACAAAAGTGGTTGCTAATTTAAAATCTGCTTTAATATCTAGATTATGTTTGATTGTTGGACTATCGTATCTTGAATACTATACAGAATAAATTAATATGAAATGATGTATAGTATATATTTTCTGTGTTCTTCTAGAGTTGAACAAACTATAAGTTATTTACTTGTAGTACACGTATGAATAAAATCATTTGGAATAATAGATTTGTTTAGGTTATTAAAAAGTAAATGAGAGAGAAGGTTCAAGAAAATGTCCGATACAAATTTTGGAAATCGTGAAGTGTTGGATTTATCATTATTCAAAGCAATTCAAAATGGTGGATATAATCTATATTTAAGACATGGAGAAAGGGACAATAAATCAGAAGGACGAGTAGATTTTAAAGATTGCACAACACAGAGCAATCTAACTAAAAAGGGAAAAGAACAAGCAATACAAATAGGGGAGATTTTTAAGAAGAAAAACTTACCCATTCAATATCCTGTATATACAAGTCCTTTTTGTCGAACAAAAGATACTGGGAAACTTGCTTTTGAAGAAAGAAATATAGAAGTAATTACTGAGTTAGCTGACATTAATTATTTAAATATAGATAATCCAAATGAAGAACAGAAAATAGTAAAAGAAAAATTAATTAGATTGTTTGAAACAATCCCTAATAAGGCTTTAAATAGAATTTTTATTGCTCATAATCACACTTTTAATAAACATATACAATGCCCTGATAATAACAGTTCTGGTCTCTGTTTTTTAGATACAATCATCTTGCAACCAAAAGGTGAGGGGAAGGAATATGAATTTATTGGTTTAATAAGCTTAGATCAATTTATAAAATGGTCAGATGACAAGAATCATGAATAAAGGTGGTTACATTTTATTCAAAGAAAAATATGTTTTTAAAAAACGTAATGTAACAAATTTAAAAGAAAGTTTCTTTCTCGTTAATCAAGGCTATTTTGTTAAATTTGAAACATGATTGTTATGCGGACTATAAATCCTTGCTATTTCATTATTATTAAAATATCGTAAACACTAAAGTGATACCTCTAAGGTATCACTTTAGTGTTAATAAACTACTTTTTCATAGCCAAGAATTTATAAATATTAGTATTTTCAACATTTTAATATTAAATTCTCTACTTGTTTATTCAGAATCAAATTTATCCACTATACCAATTTTAAGTAGTCTGGGATTAACAGATGAAATTTCACGCCACTTAAAACAATTAACAATAGTTTGTTTGTATTTACTGTTATTTAGTTCAGCATCAGCATTAATTATATTCTTTACAACCTTCCAATAGTATAAATAATCTGGTGAAGTATTGCTCCAAGCTTTAGCTATTAACTTCCCAAAGGAATCACGAGCATCAAGTAATGCTTCTTTAAAAGCAGCTTCATTTCCTTGATAAAGATGTTTAAATTCATTTTGTATGTTTTCTCTTTCATCAATTGATGTATGTTTATCGTGAGTTTTAAAAGCTCTTTCGCCTAGTTCTTTGGTAATAAGTCCTTTTTCAATCAAATTATTTTGGAAAAACTCTACCAATATATCAAAGGCTCCGCCAGTAAAAGGTTCAGACAAACCATGTTCCTCAGAATCATGAATATCCGACATTTTTATATCATTAAATGCTTTACGAAATTCATGTGATTGACTTAATTCCCCCATACGTGATAGTTCATTTACCGAAAACAAATTTCCTTTTGTTTCATTCAATAAATGATCTATTACTGAATTAAAGTGCATTGAAGATATAATTGCTACTATATCGCCAAATGCTTCATGATGTCCTCCATACTCTTTTGTTTCTCTGTTCTCCTCAGATGGAAATCCAATTACAGAAAACTTAATAATATGCCCAGTTTCATGAGCAACAACATCAAAGTTTTCACAAAGTGGATTACTATAATCTATTCTATTTGTAGTACTTCCATATCCAAATTCTATAAAACCATATCCAGCTTGAGCATTATTTTTCCATTCAACACGTGGAATTATTTCTAGCTTAGAAAAATCTTCTTTGAAAAACCAATTTATTTTTTCACCAAAATAATCTTCCCAAATATCTAAGACCCTTCTAACTGTAGCGAAAACACTCATTGACGAAAATTCACGACTCTCAGGATTAATGTAATCAAAATGTCCTTGTACATCGGGTTTTGCAGGTGGAAAGTGTGCGGCTGTATATGGAGGTCCTTCACCTTCTAAATAATGTTTCTTATTTTGGGCATCGATTACATACATTCTTTCGTCCTTTGGACCTTCTTCAATCGAACCTGGTAATGCATTAAGATATACTATCTCAGGATTTCGAAATGCTTCTAATTTTTTACTTTGTGGATAGATTAAAAATCTGATGCCATTTTCTCTTGCTTCAGCATCTAACCTTTGAGACATATATAATTCCCTCCTTCGATAATTATTAAGTTTCTTTTCTTGATTCTTAAATACAAAAATAATTTTCTCTATTAGTAAATAATTTATTCATAAAATTGAATTTAAAAAATATGGAAAGGAAGGGATTCTATAACATGTTTCATGGGGAAAAGAGGCATGTGGCAACTAATTAATATAGAAGCCATTTTAATACAATTATAAAGGGAGCAAAGATGTCGAGTTCCCTTTCGAATATATTGGATTCCATAAAAATGAGTTTACATTCCATATATTAATTTATTTGGAACAGACTTGGCGATGGAAAAAGTATAAAAAAAGATTTTATTTTCATGACATGATATTTAAAAAGGGATGACAAGTAACAAATGAATACTACCTGTATATTACTATTATTATAAATATATTAAAAATTATAATCTATAAGAGAAGTATGGAAACGAATCTTGCAACATTCAAAAAAGAATATATGATAAA
>NZ_QPEL01000047.1:0-47381 GCF_008368965.1 Bacillus sp. AY2-1
ATATTGTTAATATGATTATCGATTATATACTATGTGGGGGTTTTACTTTGAAGGGAAGAGATGTTGTTTTAGGTTTATTAATGGAAAAGGAATTGTCTGGTTACGATATTAAAATTGTGTTTGAAGACGTATTTACTCATTTTTTTGATGGAAGTTTTGGAATGATTTATCCAACGTTACGACAATTGGAGAATGAGGGGAAAATAAAAAAAGAAGTTGTCATGCAAGAGGGAAAACCGAATAAGAAAATGTACTTTATTACAGATGAGGGGCGTGAAGAATTTTATCAATACATGCAGACGCCTGTAGAGAAGGATGTTTTACGTTCGGATTTTTTAATGAGAATGTATTTTGGTAACTATAGTGATGATGTAACAATAAAAAAATGGATTAAAGATGAAATTGAAAGAAAAGAAGCGTACATTGCAGATCTTCGATTGAAATATGAAAAGTGGAGAGTAGGTATTACTTTCGTCGAAGAAATTTCACTAGATGTAGGTATTGCATCGTATAGTGCACAAGTGGAGACTTTGAAGAAAAAATTAGAAGAGTTAGAGGCGAAAGAAAACAATAAAACAGAAGAATGAAAAACGCGTTCACAATAAATAAAGGGGTATATAAAGATGGAGCAAACAAAGGGTATTAAGATTGTCTTTTTAATGTGTCTAGGTATCTTTCTTTGTATGATTGATACGACAATTATGAATATAGCTTTACCGGCAATACAATCGAGTGTAAATACTTCATTAGAAAAGATGTCTTGGGTATTAAATGTTTATACAATGACGATTGCAGTACTCGCCATTCCGTTAGGGCGGATAGCTGATATCTTTGGAAAAGCAAAGATGTATATTCTTGGTTTGGTGATTTTTGGTGGTGGATCGGTACTTTGCGCTTTTGCTAATACAGGTGATTTTCTTATTTTTTCTCGTTTTATACAAAGTATTGGGGCAGCGATTTTATTTCCAACAAGTATGGTAATTGGTGTATCAGCTATGCCATTAGCTAAGAGGCATGTTGCGCTTGCGATTTTAGGAGTAACACAAGGATTGTCAGCTGCTATGGGACCAGTGATAGGTGGAATTATTACGCAAAATTTAGGATGGAGATGGGTGTTCTTCGTTAATGTTCCGGTTTGTATAATAGGAATCGTGTTATGTTGCATCATGCTACAAATAAAAAATGAAGAACGTATTATCTCAAAAATAGATTGGATAGGACTACTATTAAGTAGCACAGCAATTTTTTCATTTACTCTCATATTAGTAAAAGGTAATACATGGGGATGGCAAAGTAATATTGCTTTGTCTTGTTATGCAATTAGCACTATTTCTCTTATTCTATTTGTTTTAGTAGAACGAAAGATTCATAACCCAATGGTGAATTTAAAGTTATTTCAAGATCGAATGTTTGTCGGAGCGTCTATCGTTGTTATATTAAGTAATTTATTTTTAATTGGAGTTACTGTATTGCTTCCAACGTTCTTGACGAAACTACAAGGTCGGACGGAAATTGAAGCGGCTTTTTTAGTGACACCTATTTCAGCAATGATATTTTTAATCTCACCAGTTGCAGCAACTTTAATTAAAAAACTCGGAAAAGTAACTATTATTTTGTCAGGATTTCTTGTTATGGGGCTTTCCTACTATTGGTTGCAAATGATTGATGTTAATTCAACAAATATAGAATTTATTATTCCATGTATGATATTAGGTGTTGGATATGGTTTAGTAGTGGGGCCAATTACAGTTTTAAGTGCGTCTTCGTTTGAAGGAGAATTATTAACTGCTTCTCAAAGTGTTGTATCAATGTTACGACAAGTTGGAATTGTATTGGCGGTCGCAATATTTGTCTCTAACTTAACTCACAATTTAACTGTAAATAAAGAAAAAGTATATCGTTATGCAGAAGAAAAGGTGCGGAATATTCATGTGAATAGTACTGAGCAAACTGAAATTTTACAAATGACTAAAGAAAAAATAGAGAATCAAAGTTTAGAGTCAAATATAAATAAGAAACAAAATGCAATGACAATAGGATTAAGTAAAGAGAAGAAGGAAGAATTGATTCGCAACAAGACGGATGAAATATTAAGAAAAGTTCCAGTAGAATATAGGGATGTAAAAAGAGAAGAAGTTATGAGGCAAGTGACAAAAGAAGTTGAAAAACAAGAGGAAAGTATAAAGAAAGAGGTACTCACATTTTCAAATGATGTGAATCATTATGCCAAGAATCAGATGGCTATGAGTTTTACAGATTTATATAAAGCAAGTGTGCCAATTATTTTAATTTGTGCTTTCGTAAGTTTGTTGTTTTGGGAAGGAAAAGCTTTGAGTAAAAAGAGAAGGGGAAGATTAGTAGAAGAAGCGTAAAGAAAACAGGCTATAGCAGCCTGTTTTTTTTATTGTTTCCTCCTTGCATATTGTGAATAGTAGTATTTTTAATATAGCATGGGATAAGTCGAGTATGATTAGAAAGTTTTTTAGAATGAAAGGGATGAATGGAAAATGCCATTGAATATGTAACGTTATACATAGTACATTAACAAGAGGGCTTAATTTTAAAAGGAGGATGGGGAATTGCTAGATAAGGCAGGGGCTTTAATAGATAATCATGTGTACACAGAAGAAGAGCAACAAAAACTATACAAACGAACGTTAATAATCGTCAGCATTTCACAAATGTTTGGCGGTGCAGGACTAGCTGCTGGTATTACAGTGGGAGCACTTCTTGCGCAGCAAATGCTTGGAACAGATGCATTTGCAGGATTACCAACTGCTATGTTTACATTGGGATCGGCATTAGCAGCTTTCATAGTAGGGAAGCTTTCGCAACGATATGGACGCCGGATAGGTCTTGCAACAGGGTTTATAGTAGGTGGATTTGGAGCAATTGGTGTTGTAATGGCAGCTTTAACAAATAGTATTATTCTTTTACTTATTTCTTTACTCATATATGGTGCCGGTACAGCCACGAATCTACAAGCTCGTTATGCAGGTACAGATTTAGCAGATAAGAAGCAGAGAGCAACGGCTGTTAGTATTACGATGGTAATGACGACTTTCGGTGCAGTTGCAGGACCAAATTTAGTAGGGGTAATGGGAAGTTTTGCTCATTCAATTGGAGTTCCTAAACTTGCAGGTCCGTTCATACTATCGGCAGCAGCATTTATACTGGCGGGTCTAGTTCTTTTTGTTATGCTTCGTCCAGATCCGTTAATTATTGCTAACATAATAGAAAGATATAAACAGGAACATACATATAAAGGGCAACCAATAACAGAAGAAGCGAAAGAAAATAAACGAGGTATTACAGTTGGAGCAATCGTAATGATACTTACGCAAATAGTGATGGTTGCGATTATGACGATGACGCCAGTTCATATGGGACACCACGGTCACGGTTTAAGTGCAGTAGGACTTGTGATAGGTTTTCATGTAGGTGCAATGTATCTTCCATCTCTCATTACAGGAATGTTAATTGATAAAATTGGCCGAACTACAATGAGTATAGCTGGTGGAGTGATTTTACTTGCAGCGGGTGTCATAGCTGCGATAGCGCCAAGTGATTCTTTATTATTATTAATCGTTGCTCTTTCTTTACTTGGGCTAGGATGGAACCTCGGATTGATAAGTGGTACAGCACAAATCGTTGATTCCACAACACCGTCTACACGTGCTAAAACACAAGGGAAAATAGATGTTTGTATTGCGCTAGCTGGAGCTTCTGGTGGAGCGATGTCAGGTATGGTAGTAGCGAATTCAAGTTATGCGGTATTGTCATTGGCTGGAGGCGTGTTAGCGTTATTACTTATTCCTGTTGTGATATGGTCTCGAAAAGGGGCAAGAAATTAAATGAAAAAGAGGTTCTAGTTACTGACTAGAGCCTCTTTTTATACACTTAAATTAAATTCCACTCTACAATAAGCCCTAAATGCGTAAGTCCGCCACCAAATCCGTATAGTAAAAGTGTGTCTCCGTTATTTAATTTTCCTTCTTTTATAGCTAAATTTAAAGCGAGTGGAATGGTGACTGAAGAGGTATTCCCCATATATTCCACGCTCGTTAATGTTTTTTGTATTGGAATTTGAGATTTTTCGCAAATAGATTCGATCATTCGTAAGTTAGCGCTGTGGGGTATGAACCAGTCTATATCATCTACTGGCATATTTGCGGTATGTAATAAATTTTTTATGCCTTTTGGCACTGTGTGTGTTGCCCATTTATATACTTCTCTTCCATTTTGAACGATTTTTTCATTTGTTTGCAGTGGTGTGCCATTCATAGTAGTAGATAAGTTTGTTCTGTATAGATGAATGCCGCCATTACCGTTTGTTCCCATGTGAGCAGCGATAAAGCTTTGGGTGTTTTCATCTCTTTCTAATAAAATAGCTCCAGCACCATCACCGAATAAAATACAGGTCGTTCTATCGGTATAATCAGTAACTTTAGATAATGTCTCTGTCGCTACGACAAGTACTTTTTTATGTGATCCAGAAGTGATTAAGCTATTACCGACGTGTAGTCCATATGTAAAACCAGCACAAGTTACATTTAAATCAAAAGCTATTGTATGAGGTATGTTGAAGTATTGTTGTATTTGGCAAGCAACACTAGGAAAAACGTAATCAGCAGTAGTAGTAGCGACAATGATACAGTCGACATCTTCTAAGTTTTTCTTATATGTTGTACATAAATTTTCAATCGCTTTAATGGCTAAGTTTGAGGAGTATTCTTCTTCGCTAGCGATTCTTCTTTCACTAATTCCTGTTCTTTGTACAATCCATTCATCATTCGTATGGACCATCTTTTCTAAATTGTTATTAGACAATATTTGATCTGGAACATAAGTACCAATTGCAGTAATACGAGATTTAGAATGCATAGGAACATCTCCTAATTTTTATTTTTATAACCTGATACTGATATCAGGTTATAAAAATGTCAATATAGATTTTTGGTGTATTGAACGACTTAACTTACTATGAAGGGATTTATCGAGTGTTGTAAAAATAATATAAGAGAAGTTTCTAAAATTGATAATTGCTTTTGTTATTTTTGTTGTGAGAAAAACTCGCAAAAAATGACGATTAAAGTAAAAATATAAAGATTTTCTTTAGCGTGATATAGGTTGTTAAACCTTGTGAAGGCGAATTACTTATGCTACACTTTATGTAACTTAAAATGAACGGAGGGGCTTCCTTTGATCTTAATCAGATTACGTCTCAATACTTTGTGCCAATAATTGAATAGCGCTCAAAGGCTCTGTCTGTGTACAGAGTGAACGGGATTGGTCTGCCTATTTTAAAGGAACCCTTTATTAAGCTTATATGTGAAAAAGAGGGAGGGACGAATACGCCCTCTTTTTGTTTTGCCTTTATAAATAGAATGGGATTGTATAGGTGAACACTTATTGTGGATACGTATATAATCTTGGGACTTTTTGACTATGAGATAGGATGAAAGCATAGCTTTCTTCTATTTCTTTGGTGAACCCTTATCCGTTTACGAAAACACAGGCAGCGACCTGTGTTTTTTATTTTACGTAATCGAAATGGAGGAATAAATATATGGAAGAAGTATTACAAAGAGCAGTTTTAGTTGGAGTAAATTTAGGTAATGAAGGTGATTTTGCATATTCGATGGAAGAGTTAACAAATCTTGCGGAAGCTTGTGATGTAGAGGTAATTGGGCAAGTAACGCAAAATTTACAACGAGTAAATCCGTCGCATTATATCGGAAAAGGAAAGATTGAAGAAGTAGCAGCGTATGTAAAAGAAATAGATGCGAATATGGTCATCTTTAATGATGAATTATCTCCTTCACAAATTCGAAATTTAGAAGAGGATTTAGATTGTAAGGTAATTGATCGTACCATTTTAATTTTAGATATTTTTGCGCAACGTGCGAAAACGAAAGAAGCACAGCTACAAGTAGAAGTAGCACACCTTCAGTACATGATGCCTCGTTTAATCGGTCTTCGTGAATCGTTAGGAAGACAGAGCGGCGGCGTTGGTACGAAAAATAAAGGTGTCGGTGAGAAGAAGTTAGAGTTAGATCGTCGTAAAATTGAAGAACAAATTTCAGTTTTAAATAAAGATTTAGAAGCGCTCGTTGCCCAGCGTCAAACGCAGCGAAAGCAACGTAAGAAAACTGAAATACCTGTAGTAGCATTAGTAGGTTATACGAATGCAGGAAAGTCTACGACGATGAATGCAATGCTTGAAATTTATAATGGTACAGAAGAAAAACAAGTATTTGAAAAAGATATGTTATTTGCGACGTTAGAAACATCTGTACGAAATATTGATTTGCCAGATAATAAATCATTCTTATTAACAGATACAGTTGGATTTGTAAGTAAATTACCACATCATCTTGTGAAGGCGTTCCGTTCAACATTAGAAGAAGTAGCGGAAGCAGACTTACTTATTCATGTTGTAGATTACGCAAATCCAAATTATGAACAATTAATTGATATTACAAATGAAACGTTAAAGAAAATTGGAGTAGAAAATATTCCAACAATCTATGCCTATAACAAATCAGATATGGTGGATGTTGAAATTCCGAAAGTACAAGAAGACCGCGTGTATTTATCTGCGAAGAAACATGTTGGAATTGAAGAGCTTGTAGAAATGGTTCGTTCCCATATTTATAAAGAATATACGAAATGTGAAATGTTAATTCCGTATGATCAAGGACAGGTAGTTTCGTATTTCAATAATCATGCACACGTTTTATCTACGAGTTACGAAAACGAAGGTACCAAATTAGAAATAGAATGTAAGACGAGTGATTACGAGAAGTATAAGCATTTTGCAATTTAATGTAAGAGGCAACCCAGTATGTGATTGGGTTGTCTTTTTTTGTACTGTTTTACCGCTGAAAGTTACAAGGATGCAAGCCAATGACGGGAGTTAAGTTATATTTCTGGAAAAAGAAATGAAAGCAGTATAGAATAGAAATGTTTCAAAAGTCAGAATTTATTACACCTACTGTAATAAATATATATTTTGTACAGAAAGGGGAGATTCACATATGCAGGCAGTTTCACACAAAAAAACTGTAGAAACACCGACAATATATCGAATTTTATTTGCGATTAGCTTTGGGCATTTTTTAAATGATTCGATGCAAGCAGTTGTGCCGGCGTTGTTTCCTATTTTGGAAAAAACGATGAATTTATCCTATATGCAAGTAGGGTGGATTGCGTTTGCTTTAAATATGACGTCATCGATTATGCAACCGGTGTTTGGTATGTATTCAGATAAGAAGCCATCACCATTTTTATTACCACTCGGTATGTTTTCAAGCATGCTTGGAATGATTGGACTCGCGTTTGCACCAAACTTTATTATTGTTATTATTTCTGTTTTATTTATTGGTTTAGGTTCCGCAGTTTTTCATCCAGAAGGCGCTCGTGTTGCGTATATGGCGGCAGGTGCAAAACGAGGGTTAGCGCAAGCGATTTATCAAGTTGGGGGAAACACGGGGAATTCCTTAGCTCCTATTTTTACAGCGCTAATTTTCGTTCCACTCGGTCAAATTGGTTCATTAGGTTTTACAGCATTTGCAGCAGTAGGAATTGTATTATTAATTTTCGTATCGAATTGGTACAAAAATGAATTAGCAACCGGCGCTGTAAGAAGGAAGAAGAGGGCTGCGCTTGAGGCGGAAAATGCAATTGTAAGTACACACATTAAATTCGTTATTATACTTCTTGTTTTTCTTACTTTTGTACGCTCTTGGTACGGTGCTGGTATCGGGAATTTCTATCAATTTTACTTAATAGAGCATTACGGTTTATCTATAAAAAATGCCCAGTATTTCGTATTCGCATTTATGATTGCTGGTGTGTTAGGAACTTTCTTCGGAGGACCGTTAGCAGATCGATTTGGTAAGAAAAATATCATCGTATTTTCAATGTTAGGTTCAGCGCCACTTGCACTGTTATTACCACATGTCTCACTTGTGTGGGTCGTACCGTTATTTTTATGTATCGGTTTTATTAGTTCAAGTAGTTTTAGTGTAATTGTTGTATATGCACAAGAGCTTGTACCTGGAAAAGTGGGAATGGTGTCAGGATTAATCGTAGGTCTTGCGTTTGGACTTGGAGCATTAGGTGCAGTAGTTCTTGGGAAATTAGCAGATATATATAGCCTGCAATTTATTATGCTATTATGTAGTTGTCTACCATTAATTGGACTCACTTCATGGTTACTGCCAAGTGATAAGAAAACGATAGAATAGGGGATGCGCTATGAAATTATGTGAAAACGTAACAGAATTAATAGGCGATACACCTGTCGTCCGATTATCTAAATTTATTCCGGAAGACGCAGCAGATGTGTATGTGAAACTAGAAATGTTTAATCCATCGCGCAGTGTGAAAGACCGTGCTGCTTATAATTTACTTCACGTTGCAGAAGAAAATGGTCTCATCAAACCAGGAGATACAATCATTGAACCGACAAGCGGGAATACAGGGATTGGTTTAGCGATGAATGCAGCAGCTAAAGGGTATAAAGCGATTTTAATTATGCCAGATAATATGTCAAAAGAGCGTATTAATTTATTGAAAGCATACGGAGCAGAAGTAGTTTTAACACCAGCAGAACAAAGAATGCCAGGAGCAATTGCGAAGGCGTTAGAATTGCAAAAGCAAATACCGAATAGTTTTATTCCGCAACAATTTGAAAACCCAGCTAATCCGAATATTCACCGCTATACGACTGCGCTTGAAATTTATGAACAAATGGATAGAGAGCTTGACGCCTTTGTTGCAACGGCAGGAACAGGCGGAACGATTACAGGGACTGGTGAAACGTTAAAAGAGAAATTACCAAACTTATATATTGCAGTAGTGGAACCGAAAGGATCTCCCGTTTTATCAGGTGGTGTACCAGGTCCTCATAAACTAGTAGGAACAAGCCCAGGGTTTATCCCGAAAAACTTAAATACAGAAGTGTATAACGAAATTATTCAAATTGCAGACGAAGAGGCTTTAACGACAATGAGAAACTTAGCTAGACAAGAGGGATTATTAGTTGGTCCGTCTTCTGGAGCATCTGTTTACGCTGCAATCATGATAGCGAAACGCCTAGGCGTTGGTAAAAAAGTTTTATGTATTGCGCCTGATACAGGTGAACGTTATTTGAGTATGGGGTTATTTGAATAAAAAGGATAGAAACACCTTAATAGTGAATAACTGCTATTAAGGTGTTTGTTTTATGGAATAAAGAGGGGGAGAAGAACAATGAAACTATTAAAACCAACCCATGAATATAGTGAGCATATTACAGCGTATAGACACGCGTTTTTACACTCAGGGGAACAACCACATGGAAGTAGTTCTTTACAAAACTTTGATTCTCTTGATGAATGGTTTGAAAAAGTGAGTAAACAAGAATTAGGAGAAAATTTACTAGCTAATCGAATGCCATCTAGTCAGTTTTTAAGTTTTGAAAAAGGAGAACTTATAGGTTTTGTGAATATTAGACATAGATTAAATCCAGAATTATTACGGGAAAGCGGTCATATTGGATATAGTGTCCATCCGAATAAACGTCGCCACGGTTACGCTACGAAACAACTAAAGCTTGCATTAGCTGAAGCGCAAAAATTAGGATTGCAGAAAGTATTAATAACTTGCGATAAATCCAATATCGGTTCTGCTAAAACGATTCAAAAGGTCGGCGGTGTGTTAGAAAATGAAATAGTTTCTTCTCGTACTGGTGAAGTTATTCAGCGCTTTTGGATAGAAATATGATGCAGTAGGAATTTGAAAAGGTAATGCAAGCTGTAATATCGAAATAGATAAATGGAATATAGGGGATTACTGCAATTTTAGGGGGAAATGAAATGGGATTAAAAGAGAAAGCGATAGAGATGTCAGAGATTTATAGGAAAAATCCGAAAGTAGAAGCCATTATTTTAGCGGGTTCAGTAGCTAGAAAGCTTGAAGATGAACATTCAGATATAGAATTACATATTTTATGGTCAACACCGCCGGAAGATGAGGATCGTAGGGCCCCTATTTATCATATTGATGGGAAAATATTATCGTATCATCCGTATGAGGAAGAAGAATGGTCGGAAACGTATTTAACGAAAGAGGGAATTAAATTAGAGATTAGTAACTTTTTAACAGAGACAGTAGAGAAAGTGATTTCGGATGTGGTGGATCAATATGATATAAGTTATGAAAAACAATGTATTGTATCATCCGTTCATGATGGTGTTAGTTTGTATGGAGAAGGGAAAGTGAATGAATTAAAAGAAAAAGTAGCGGCATATCCAGATGAACTAGTAAAACGGATGATTTCAGAAAATCTATGGTTAAGTAATCGTTGGCACAATCGAAAGGCGCTTTTAAAACGGAAAGATTGGCTTATGCTTTATGACGTTATTTGCGAAGTACAAAGGAACGTATTCGGTGTTTTATTTGGTTTGAATAAAATGTACGTACATCATCCAGCGTTTAAATGGATGCCTAATAATGTGGAACGAATGACTATTAAACCTGAAAAATTATATGAACGTATGGCGGACACATTAATAGGGAATCCAGAAAATAGTGTGCAGGAGTTAGAGTTGCTAATAGAAGAAGTGTTGCAACAAGTTCATACATACGCACCAGGAGTAAATGTGGATGAGCAAGAAAAATCTATTTTTTATTTTGTGAAATAGAAAACAGTAATAAGGGGGAAGTTATGGGTTTTTTTAATAGGTTTTTTAAAAAAGTTGAAAAAGTAAATGAGCAAGAAGCCACTCTTCATGAATTAAGTGAAGAATTGTATGTTGAATCACCGGTAGAGGAAGCGACTAGTTACTGGGTATCAATGGCACAAAATATAATTGTTAATGCTGTAAAGGCGGCTGACAATGATGTGGAACGTGCTTTCGTATTATTGAATTTGAAGAAAGGTGAGGCTTCATTTGATATTTTTTATCAAATAAATGGGCAATTGTATTTCTGGGATCAGCTAGAAAATGTGACGATAAGAAATAGAATTCAGAACGAGTTGTTACCGCAAGCTCCAGAAGTTTCAAATGCAGTAAATGAGCAATTTCGTGAAGCTGATCACCCTATAATTTCGTTCGCACAATTGCAGTTTGAATGGGAAACGAAAGCCTGGTTCTCACATATAATTTGGGAAGATAACCTTGCTGCTCAATTGCCCAAAACTCAAATTTTAAATGAATGGTTTCGTGTAATTAAAGAAGAAACGAAAAATAGACCACTGGATAGTGATGCGAAATTTTCTTGGTATCCATCAAACTCTTAAAAACTAATACAGATAGAGATAGGTTATGTTTCTAGATGATTTTTCTTCTGGAATAAGTATCAATAATACGTAATTCTTTTTCTATTGCCTGTTAGAATTCGTTATGTACTAATCTACTTGTTTTCTAAACTAAAACTTATATTTCAAATTTTTAAATAGATTGTAATACATAAAAATTCAAAATATAAGTTGACACTATTTTTAATGTGTGATAAAAATGATAGTAATCAATTCGGAAAATAATATTTGGGCAATGAAAGGGTATAGTAGTGAATATCTCCCTATTTCAGAGAGCTGATGGTTGGTGTGAATCAGTATATAGATTATTCATGAAGTTCGTCCTGGAGCATCTTTCATAAATCTCGCATTATGAGGAAATGAAAGACGGTAGTTTATACCGTTATCAAATAAAGTGGTGAAGATTGTTTCACAACTAGGGTGGTACCGCGATATTTATCGTCCCTACGTATTTACGTAGGGACGTTTTTTATTTAGGTCCTAACTTTGGTGTGGCTTCATAACTAGGGTGGTACCGCGATATTTTATCGTCCCTACGTTTTTGCGTAGGGGCATTTTTATTTAGGTGGTTTCTTAGTATTCTTCACAACTAGGGTGGTACCGCGATATTTTTGTCGTCCCTACGTATTTACGTAGGGGCGTTTTTTATTATTAGGGAGGAAGTGAACGTATTAGAAAAGAGTATTGATAGAACAATATAAATACCGAATTGTAACAAAGAAAAAGAGACAGAGAGGAGATTAATAAATGAATTCACAGCAATGGACATCGAAATTAGGTTTCGTATTAGCTGCAGCAGGTTCGGCAATTGGTCTTGGGGCGATTTGGAAATTCCCATATATGGCCGGCATTGGAGGAGGCGGAGCGTTCTTCCTAATTTTCATCGGTTTCACATTATTAATTGGTTTACCGCTATTATTAGCTGAATTTGTTATTGGAAGAAGTACACAAAAAGAGGCTGTTGATGCATATAGAGAGATTGCTCCTAAAACGTTATGGCCTTGGTTAGGTAAATTAGGAATTGTAACATGTTTCATATTACTTTCTTTTTACAGTGTTGTAGGAGGCTGGATTTTATTATATTTATGGAATGCAATTACAGGTAGACTATGGGAAGGAAATGGAGCATACGAAGCTACGTTTGGTGAAATCATTTCCAATCCATATTTAGCAGTTGGATCACAGCTATTATTCATTCTTATTACTATTTTCATCGTAAGTAAAGGTGTACAAAATGGTGTTGAAAAAGTAAATAAATATTTCATGCCAGCACTATTCGTTTTATTCTTTGTATTAATCGTTCGTGCACTTACATTAGATGGTGCTGGAGAAGGAGTTCGTTTCTTCTTACAACCTGATTTCTCACATGTAACATCAGAAGTTATTTTATACGCAATGGGGCAATCGTTCTTCTCGTTATCTGTCGGGGTAGCCGTTATGGTAACGTATAGCTCGTACTTACCGAAAGAAGAAAGCTTACCACGTTCAGCATTTTCTATCGTAGCATTAACTCTTGTTATTACATTACTTGCAGGACTTGCAATTTTCCCAGTTGTGTTCGCATTCGGAATGGAACCATCTCAAGGACCAGGACTATTATTTATCGTATTACCAGCTATTTTCAGTAAAATGGCATTCGGAAAATTATTCTTCATCGTTTTCTTATTACTATTCTTCTTCGCTACGATTACATCAGCAATTTCGATGTTAGAAATTAGTGTTGCGTCGTTAACATCAAAAGGTAAAGGGAAACGTGAAAAAATGGCCTTAATCGTAGGGTTATTAATCTTCGTTGTTGGGGTACCATCAGCATTATCATTCGGTATATTAAGTGATCTGAAGATTTTCGGAAAGACAGTCTTTGATTTAGCGGACTATGCAGTAAGTAACGTATTAATGCCACTTGGTGTATTATTAGTTTCTATCTTTGTTCCTTTAAAAATGAAGAAAGATGTATTAATGAAAGAGCTAGGTGTAAGTAAAAATAAAGGTTATAAACTATTCGTATTATGGTTATTCTTACTTCGCTTTATCGCACCAATTGCGATTATTATCGTATTCTTAAATGTACTTGGCATTATATAAAAAGAAAGGTGGCGTATCATACAAAGATACGCTACCTTTCTTTTTATTTTGCTCTTTTTTGCAATTCATTTACTGTTACGAACTGATAGCCCTTCTTAGATAAAGAATCTAAAATACCTTCAATCGTTTTTAAATTGTCATCAGACTCATCATACATAGAATGCAGTAAAATGATAGAACCTGGTTTTACATTTTTATTAACATATTTAATTTTATCAGCCGCAGATTTATAAAAAGTATCGGGCTCAAGATCCCATATAATCGTTTCAATATTATTTTTATTTAAATAATAGGGTAGTCCAATTAATTTTTTTCCGTTAGGCGGTCTAAAATCAATTTCGTCTGTAAATCCTGTTTGGCGGATTAATGAATTCGTTTTTTCTATTTCATCTTTAATAAAAGAAGGTGTTTTGAAAATCATTCTTTTATGAGAATATGTATGGTTTCCAAGCTGGTGCCCAGATTGCGCGATAGCTTCTCCTAATGATAGACTTTTCTCTAATTCATTTCCAATTAAAAAGAAAGTAGCTTTAGCGTTGTATTTATCTAGTAACGGTAATATTTGTTTTACATTGTTAGTAGGGCCATCATCAAAAGTTAAAGCGATCACTTTTTCATTTGTTTCTACGCGTTGTGTTAAATCTCCAAATAATTGAAAGCTTCTTGCGCTCATCAATTTGTATGTTCCGAATAATGCCGTGATAATAAAGAATAGTGTAACGATTGTAATGATAATTTTTTTCCTCATAACGTAACCTCACAATGATTTTTGATTCAATAAAAAGTATTATATCAAAATTAATTATTTATTGCTGAAAAAGTATGAAGATGCAAGGAGAGGGATTTTATCATATAATAAAATGCAAAAGGTATATTAGGAGGTGTTTATATGGCGATTATAATTCAATTGCCAGACACTGCAACGTCTCATGCAAAGCCAAGTATGGAAATGGCGATACTTTGCGTGAGGTAGACAAGTAATATACAATCGCCTATATGAGCTCGTATCATTTTTTATATTTGGCTTTGCACCTTATTGAAATGAACCATAAAAAATAAGGGGCGAGCAGAAATGAAATACGTAAAAGCTAATGCTGTTTTACCAGAGAGTTTAATTACTGAAATTCAAAAGTATATACAAGGTGAAACAATTTACATTCCGAAACAAGAAACGAAACATTATAAATGGGGTACACGATCTGGTGGAAGAAAACAACTAGATGAAAGAAATAAAGCAATTAAAGAAGCGTTTAAAAGTGGGATTGCTATTCATCAACTTGCAGAAGAATATTTTCTTTCTGGGGAAACGATTAAAAAGATTGTGTATTCTAAATGAGCATAAAAGAGTCTAGTTCAAATATTATTTTGAACTAGACTCTTTTTGCTTTGTATGTATTGGATATATAGGGTGTGAATGGGCATGATAATAGAAAAAATGAATCGCAATAGTATTGTATAGAAATGTGAATAGGAATAAAAACGTTATATTTCATATTACAGAAAGGTGAACACATATGAATCATCTTGGACAGATAACGATAGAACTTTTTGTTGGTTTTTTTGTTTTATTAATTGCTACTAAAATATTAGGGAAAACACAAATATCACAGCTAACCCCTTTTGATTTTATTTCTGCGATTGTAATCGGAGAACTAGTTGGAAACACTGTATATGATCCTGAGGTGAGAGTATGGTCTATTTTATACGCTGTGTTTGTATGGGTAATATTAATTTACGCAATAGAAGTAATAACACAAAAATTTAGAAGGACAAGAAAGTTCTTTGAAGGATACCCTTCTATTATCATTCGTAATGGGCATATTGATAGAGAACAATTAAAATCAAATCATTTGGACATTAACCAATTACAACAAATGTTAAGACAACAAAAAGATATATTTTCAATCCGAGAAGTTGAATATATGATATTGGAGCCTAACGGAAACATAAGCGTTCTGAAAAAAAGTAAATACGAATCTCCTACTATAAATGATTTAAGTTTAAAACATAAGCCTGTATACTTACCAATTTCATTAATTAGTGATGGAAAAGTAGTTAAGGATAATTTGAGGGAAGCGGGATTTGATGAAGGATGGCTTTATAAACAAATAAAGCAAAAAGGAATTACTAAATTTGAAGACGTATTATATGCGGAATGGAAAACAGATGATGGCTTCTTTTGTCAGGAAATGCAGCGGTAGAGAATAAGTGATATATGTAATGTTTGTTTCTAAGTTATCTTTTACATATCAAAAAACGTAATCATTGTATACAATAAAACTAGATCAACAATTTGTATGGAGTGATAAAGATGGAAGCGTTTATTAGAAGTGATCAATATAATTTTATAAAATCACAAGCTTATATTTTAGCAAATGGGCATGCAACGGCAAATGATAGAGGTGTTATTCAAGCGTTAAAATCGCTTGCGATTGAAAAGATAATACATGTATTTGAGAATTTAACGGATGAACAGAAAGATTTAATTGATACGGTATTAACAGTTCAAAATAGAGAAGATGCAGAATCATTTTTAATGAAAATAAATCCGTATGTAATTCCGTTTCAAGAAGTTACAGCACAAACATTAAAAAAGTTATTTCCTAAGGCGAAAAAGTTAAAACTTCCTGATATGGAAGAAATGGATATGAAAGAAATATCTTATTTAAGCTGGATTGATAAGGGATCAAGCAGGAAATTTATTATAGCGAAAAATGATAAAAATAAATTTGTTGGTCTGCAAGGAACGTTCCAAAGTTTAAATAAAAAAAGCATTTGTTCATTATGTCATGGGCATGAAGAAGTAGGAATGTTTTTAGTTGAAATTAAAGGTGATGTACCAGGAACTTTCGTTAAAAAGGGAAACTACATTTGCAAAGATGGTGTAGCTTGCAATCTGAATATGAAATCGCTAGATAAATTGAACGATTTTATTGACCGCTTGAAGAAATAACGAGAAAACCTCTAGTATTTAAACTGGAGGTTTTTATTTTTTGAAGAAGTAAAATAAGCTTTCTTTGTAAATGTAGATTTATAATGAAATTTGATAAAAATATCTATTATGATACAGTTGCTTATATGCAAGGAGGTAAAACATGGATTACATTTTACCGAAAGAAAAATTGAAGCGATGGTCAAAAGATACGATAGCGGCGGGGCGTGGTCATACTGTTGGTCTTAAATCGGATGGCACGGTAGTAGCGGTGGGCCGGAGTAAAGAAGGAGAATGCAATGTATGTGGCTGGCGAGATATTGAAGCAGTTGCAGCAGGCAATGTTCATATGGCGACGAACACAGGTAATGCTCACACAATCGGTCTTACATGTGACAATACTGCGATAGCAGTGGGTTGGAATAAGCATGAACAATGTGATGTAAACGATTGGCATAATATTGTAGCGGTTGCGGCAGGGTGGCGTCGTACTATTGGCCTTAAATCGGATGGCACGGTAGTAGCGGTGGGCCGAAATAAAGAAGGAGAATGCAATGTAAGCAGTTGGCAAGGTATTGTGGCAGTCACAGCGGGTGACTGGCATACAGTCGGTCTTAAATTGGACGGCACATTGACGACTGTGGGAAATAATCGATATGGTCAATGCAATGTAAGTAGCTGGCGAGGTATTGTATCGGTCAAGGCTGGGTATCTTCATACTGTTGGTCTTAAACGAGACGGTACGGTGACAGCAGTGGGGAATGATAAACATAACCAGTGTGATGTGAGTGGCTGGATAGATATTGTAGCAATAGCGGCTGGTACGAATCATACAATCGGACTAAAATTAGACGGTACCGTGGTGGGCGTGGGCTGGAATGAGTATGGTCAATGTAACGTAAGCGATTGGCGCGATATTGTAGCGATAGCGGCTGGTTGTGCACATACAGTCGGACTAAAATCAGACGGCACGGTGGTCGCGGTAGGTAATAATGAATTTGGCCAATGTGATGTAGGTAGCTGGCGCGACATTCGGTCGCCTGGCAAATAGTCAATTTACAATAAATGATTAGTAATATTATTCTATTTTAGGAGTAATTATGGAATAGGATATGTAGAAAATAATTAAACTTAAATCTGCTGAATAAGAATTTCTTTTAAAAAGGGATTCTTATTATTTTTCGTAAAATGAGGGTCTAAATGGAATTTTTGAACAAACTTTCTTTCAAAATTACAGTAGAAGATATAAATAAAGTATAGAGGAGATAAAGGAATGCTTAAAAGGTTTTTACTTTCTTTACCGGATGTTTTACTTATATGTATCGTTCTCTACATAACGTACACAAATTCTTTTAGTTTTGGACAGATGTTAGTAATTTCAATTGCAATCGGAATTATTGGTGGTCTTGCTATTAGAATTTGTAAGGATGTATTCATGTATATAAGGTGGACAATTAAACAAAGAAAAACTTGAATATGTTTAATTGTTATTAGGAGGGAATGAAATGACTAAGAAAAAGAATAGAGTGAAAAACGAGATAGTACTTTGGTCACTAACAGCAATTGTTCTGTTAATTGTATGGTACTTTTATCAAAAATAAAAACGCATCGTACTAAAAAAGCACGATGCGTTTTTATTATTTTTTTTGCCAATTTTCTTTAATAAAGTCTTCACGGCCAGATTCTTTTTGCTCAGTAGCATATTTCTCTGGATTCTTTTTATAGAAATGTTGGTGGTAGTCATCTGCTTCGTAAAAAGGTGCAGCAGGACGAATTTCAGTCACGATTGGATCTTTAAACATACTGCTTTCTGCAAGAGCTTGTTTTGATTTTTCAGCAAGCCCTTTTTGTGTTTCGTTATGATAAAAAATAGCGGTACGATAAGATGGACCACGGTCAAAGAATTGTCCGCCATCATCAGTTGGATCGATTTGTGGCCAATATAAGTCTAGTAATTTCTGATAAGGAAAAATAGAAGGATCGAATGTAATTTGAACAACTTCTAAATGTCCAGATGTTCCGGTTTTTACTTGTTCATATGTTGGGTTTTCTACATGACCTCCTGCATAGCCAGAAAGTACTTTATGAATACCAGGAAGTTCATCAAATGGTTTTACCATGCACCAAAAGCAACCGCCTGCGAAGGTTGCGAGTTCGTATGTTTTTTCGGACATTGCTGTAATCCTCCTAAATGTATATGTTTTATATAGTATTATATAAATTGTTTTATTGCGCAATAAAAAAGATTTGAAAATATATGTTTTTTATAAACAAGATCCTCCGCTCACATCAATTAATTGTCCAGTAACCCAGCGGCTGTCTGGAGAAGCAAGAAATGCAGCAGTATCGGCAATGTCTTCTACTTCACCTAAGCGATTGAAAGCGGAAATAGTAGTAGCGTACTGCTTCATCATCGGGTCGCTCAAGAGTTCTGCATTCATATCTGTTTTAATAAATCCTGGAAGTATTGCATTCACCGTTATTCCTCGTGCTCCAAGCTGTTTTGCTAGTGTAAAAGTCATTGTATTAATAGCGCCTTTCGTCATACTATATGCAACAAAATCAGGTAAAGAAATGCGGGTCGCAGCGGATGAAATATTAATAATTCGGCTATTGTCACGTAAACGTGGCAGTGCTTGTTGAATGATAAAGAATGGTGCTTTTGCATTTACTGAAAACATTCTATCAAAAAATTGTTCAGTCGTTTCTTCAATAAAAGCACCAGGACCAATGCCAGCATTGTTTATTAAAATATCAAATTGTGTTTCACCAGTGCGCTTTTGTAATTCAGTATCTAAAGCTTTATAAAGGTTTTCTACACCATGTAAGGATTCTAAATTTGCGCCGATAGAAAAAGCTTGGCCACCATTTGATTGAATTTCATGAACAGTTTCTTCAGCGTCATCTTTTCGATTACCGTAATGAACAGCAACCAATGCACCGTCATTTGCTAAACGTTTAGCGATCGCTCGTCCAATTCCTCGGCTTGCTCCTGTAACTAACGCTACTTTCCCTTTTAACATAGTTTTCTCATCTCCTCATAAATTTTTCTTTATGTAGTAGTGCAAACATACTTAAGCAATATATGAGTGTATGTAAGTAATTCATTCCAATTTTGATTTGAGAAAAAATAAATAGAATGAATTTAGATTTTTTTTGAAAAAACATGTTGACAAAGAAAAGAACAACGTCCTATAATACGTGTAACAAATAAAAGTTAATTAAAAATTTTCTAACTTTATATGTTGTATATGCAAAGAAGAGGAAAGTAGATGATTATGATCGTTTCAGAGAGCTACTCCAAGGCTGCGAGAGTAGTAACAATCAAATCATTGAAGATCACCTCGGAGCATCGCTTGCGAAAGGGAAACTGAGTAGAGGGCGGCGGCATCGTCTCCGGTAAAAGGACGGGGGTCTAATTGGACCTACGAAGCTTATATTTCGCGAGAAGTATAAGGAAGCTGAGTGGTAACGCGAAACTCTCGCCTCAGCAATCCTAAATAAGGAAGCTGAGTGGTAACGCGAAACTCTCGCCTCAGCAATCAAAGCTACTAAATTGTAGTAGTTGATTGCTGAGGCGAGAGTTTTTATTTTAGAAAATAGAATAAGAGAATGCGTGGAAGAGGAGAGTAAATGATAAAGATTGTTTCAGAGAGCTGCCCCGAGGCTGTGAGGGTGGTAACAATGCACTCATTGAAAATCACCTCGGAGCACTACTTTTGAAAATTAGTAAAAAGTAGCGGGTTTGTTCCCGATAGAAAAACAAAAGTCTAATTGGACTTGCAGAGCTTATATTTCGTGAGAAGTGTAAGGAAGCTGAGTGGTACCACGATTCCCTCGTCTCAGCAATGGATTGCTACAAGTATGTAAGTAATCGATTGTTGAGACGAGTATATTTTTAATATTTATATACTGAATATTCTGTAAAAAATACTCATCTCAGCAATCGATGTAGAAATAGATTGCAAAAAATAGAGAAAAAAAGAGGAGCGATGTGAGATGGGAAACCAGTACATTTACATGAATGGGGAATTTGTAGAAAAAGAAAAGGCAGTTGTTTCAGTATATGATCACGGCTTTTTATACGGAGACGGTGTATTTGAAGGGATTCGTAGTTACGGAGGAAATGTATTTTGTTTAAAAGAACATGTAAAACGATTATATGAATCGGCAAAATCTATTTTACTTACAGTCCCACTGACAGTTGACGAAATGGAAGAAGCAGTTTTACAAACGTTGCAAAAAAATGAGTATGCGGATGCTTACATTCGTTTAATTGTTTCACGAGGAAAAGGTGACTTAGGGCTCGACCCTAGAAGTTGTGTGAAACCGAGCGTTATTATCATTGCAGAACAATTAAAGTTATTCCCTCAGGAATTTTACGATAATGGATTAAGCGTTGTATCTGTTGCATCAAGACGTAATACGCCAGATGCATTAGATCCACGCATTAAGTCAATGAACTACTTAAATAACGTACTTGTAAAAATTGAAGCGGCACAAGCAGGAGTGTTAGAGGCTCTTATGTTAAATCAACAAGGATATGTTTGTGAAGGTTCTGGCGATAATGTTTTCGTTGTGAAAGATGGAAAAGTATTAACCCCACCATCCTATTTAGGAGCATTAGAAGGTATTACGAGAAATAGTGTTATCGAGCTATGTGAACGACTGAGTATTCCATGTGAGGAAAGACCATTCACTCGCCATGATGTATATGTAGCGGATGAAGTATTTTTAACAGGAACAGCAGCGGAGTTAATTCCAGTTGTAAAAGTTGATTCGAGAGAAATTGGAGATGGGAAACCAGGAAGTGTAACGAAACAATTGACCGAAGAATTTAAAAAATTAACGAGAGAAAGAGGAGTACGTGTTCCCGGGCTGACGGAAAGCTTAGCATAAATAAGGAGAGGAGTTAATTGAAATGAAGCAGCAGTATACAGCGTATGAGAAGTTACAGTGTGAAGAAATGACAGGCGCTGGGCACGTGATTCAATGTTTGAAGAAATTGGGTGTAACGACCGTTTTCGGCTATCCAGGCGGAGCGATCTTACCAGTATACAATGCGTTATACGAAAGTGGTTTGAAACATGTTTTAACTCGTCATGAACAAGCTGCCATTCATGCGGCTGAAGGATATGCGAGAGCTTCTGGAAAGGTCGGGGTAGTCTTTGCTACCTCTGGCCCAGGGGCGACAAATTTAGTTACCGGCTTAGCAGACGCTTATATGGATTCGATTCCTTTAGTTGTCATTACCGGCCAAGTTGCAACGCCTTTAATTGGTAAAGATGGATTTCAAGAAGCGGATGTTGTCGGAATTACAGTACCTGTTACGAAGTATAATTACCAAGTTCGTGATGTAAATCATGTATCACGAATTGTGCAAGAAGCTTTTTACATCGCCGAAAGCGGACGCCCGGGACCAGTATTAATCGATATTCCAAAAGATGTTCAAAATGCAAAAGTCACCAGTTTCTTTAATGAAGAAGTTGATATTCCGGGGTACAAACCAGAACTTGTACCAGACAGCATGAAACTTAGAGAGGTAGCTAAAGCAATTTCAAAATCAAAGCGTCCGCTTCTTTATATTGGGGGAGGTGTCATTCATTCAGGTGGATCCGATGAACTTTTTGAATTCGCAAGGGAGAACCGTATTCCAGTCGTTTCAACTTTAATGGGACTTGGTGCATATCCACCGGGAGATCCATTGTTTTTAGGGATGCTTGGTATGCATGGGACATACGCTGCTAATATGGCGGTAACAGAATGTGATTTACTACTTGCATTAGGTGTTCGCTTCGATGATCGTGTAACAGGAAAATTAGAACTTTTTTCTCCGCACTCGAAAAAAGTACATATTGATATTGATCCTTCTGAGTTTCATAAAAATGTAACTGTAGAGCATCCCATTGTTGGTGATGTGAAAAAAGCGTTACACATGTTGTTACATATGTCTATTTATACACAAACAGACGAATGGCTTCAGAAAGTAAAGGCATGGAAAGAAGAATATCCACTTTCTTATAAGCAAAAAGAATCTGAGTTAAAACCACAGCATGTGATCAACTTAGTAAGTGAATTAACGAATGGTGAAGCGATTGTCACAACAGAAGTAGGACAGCATCAAATGTGGGCTGCTCACTTCTATAAAGCAAGAAAACCTCGGACGTTCCTTACCTCTGGAGGATTAGGAACGATGGGGTTTGGTTTTCCAGCAGCAATTGGTGCTCAGCTAGCTAAAAAAGAAGAACTTGTCATTTGTATTGCAGGTGATGCTTCTTTTCAAATGAACATTCAAGAACTACAAACAATTGCTGAAAATAACATCCCTGTAAAAGTATTTATCATAAATAACAAATTTTTAGGGATGGTAAGGCAATGGCAAGAAATGTTTTATGAAAATCGTTTATCAGAATCAAAAATTGGATCGCCAGATTTTGTGAAAGTGGCAGAAGCTTATGGAGTGAAGGGATTAAGAGCGACAAATTCAACAGAGGCGAAACAAGTGATGTTAGAAGCATTTGCTCATGAAGGTCCTGCCGTAGTTGATTTTTGTGTAGAAGAAGGTGAAAACGTATTTCCGATGGTTCCGCCAAACAAAGGGAATAACGAAATGATTATGAAGAGGTGGGAAGAATGAGTCATACTTTTTCACTCGTTATTCATAACGAGCCAAGCGTCTTATTACGTATAAGTGGGATTTTTGCTCGGCGTGGTTATTATATTTCTTCTTTACATTTAAATGAAAGAGATACAAGTGGTGTTTCTGAAATGAAACTCACAGCAGTTTGTACTGAAAATGAAGCGACATTACTTGTTAGTCAGTTGAAAAAATTAATTGATGTACTGCAAGTAAATAAATTATAAGGAGTGTATGGAATATGAAAACATATTATGAGAAAGATGCAAATGTAGAGTTATTACAAGGAAAAACTGTTGCAGTAGTTGGTTATGGATCACAAGGTCATGCGCAAGCACAAAATTTACGTGATTCTGGTGTAGAAGTTGTAGTTGGTGTTCGTCCTGGTAAGTCGTATGAAGTAGCGAAAGCAGATGGATTTGAAGTAATGTCTGTTTCAGAAGCGGTTCGAACCGCACAAGTTGTACAAATGTTATTGCCAGATGAACAGCAAGCTTATGTGTATAAAGCAGAGGTAGAAGAGAATCTTCGTGAAGGACACATGTTACTTTTCTCACATGGATTTAATATTCACTTCGGACAAATTAACCCGCCAAGTTACGTAGATGTAGCGATGGTCGCGCCAAAAAGTCCAGGTCACCTCGTTCGTCGTGTATTTCAAGAAGGAAATGGTGTTCCGGCATTAGTGGCAGTACATCAAGATGCAACAGGAACAGCATTAAGTTTAGCTCTTGCGTATGCAAAAGGTGTAGGCTGTACACGTGCAGGCGTAATTGAAACGACATTCCAAGAAGAAACAGAGACGGATTTATTCGGAGAGCAAGCAGTGCTTTGCGGCGGGGTAACTGCGCTTGTGAAAGCTGGTTTTGAAACATTAACAGAAGGTGGATATCGACCTGAAATTGCATACTTTGAATGTTTGCATGAATTAAAGTTAATTGTTGATTTAATGTACGAAGGCGGTTTAACGAATATGCGCCATTCTATTTCAGATACGGCAGAGTTCGGAGATTATGTAACAGGATCGAGAATTGTTACAGATGAAACGAAGAAGGAAATGAAGCGTGTTTTGACAGAAATTCAGCAAGGTGAATTTGCGAAGAAATGGATTTTAGAAAATCAAGCAGGGCGTCCAACGTATAATGCGATGAAAAAAGCAGAGCGAAATCATCAGTTAGAAAAAGTAGGGGCAGAGCTTCGTGAAATGATGAGCTGGATTCATGCACCGAAAGAATTAGTGAAAAAATAGAGTAAGTGATTGTAAGTGAAAAATACGTAAGAGGGGATTTGACAAGATGAGAAGTGACATGATTAAAAAAGGTTTTGATAAAGCGCCGCACCGTAGTTTATTAAAAGCAACTGGTTTGAAAGATGAAGATTTTGATAAACCTTTCATAGCGATTTGTAATTCTTTTATTGAAATTATTCCAGGGCATAAGCACTTGAACGAGTTTGGGAAACTTGTAAAAGAGGCAGTTCGCGCGGCAGGTATGGTACCATTCGAATTCAATACGATTGGAGTTGACGATGGTATTGCGATGGGACATATCGGTATGCGTTATTCTCTTCCGAGTCGTGAAATTATTGCAGATTCAGTAGAAACGGTTGTAAATGCACACTGGTTTGACGGCATGATTTGTATCCCAAATTGTGACAAAATTACACCTGGTATGATGATGGCTGCACTACGTATTAACATTCCGACTGTGTTTGTTTCAGGCGGCCCGATGGCAGCAGGAAAAACATCTAAAGGAGAAGTTGTCGATTTAAGTTCTGTTTTTGAAGGAGTAGGAGCTTATCAATCTGGGAAAATTTCAGAAGAAGAATTAAAGGATATTGAAGATCATGGCTGTCCATCTTGTGGTTCTTGTTCCGGAATGTTTACGGCGAACTCTATGAACTGTTTATGTGAAGTGTTAG
The DNA here is from genome assembly GCF_008368965.1 of Bacillus sp. AY2-1. Classification (NCBI taxonomy): domain Bacteria; kingdom Bacillati; phylum Bacillota; class Bacilli; order Caryophanales; family Bacillaceae; genus Bacillus; species Bacillus sp. AY2-1. Next base: position 24,883 of record NZ_QPEL01000047.1, read on the forward strand.
GTTTAGCTCTTCCTGGTAACGGGAGTATTTTAGCAATTGATCCAAGACGTGAAGAGTTAATTAAACAAGCAGCAGAGAAATTAAAAATTTTAATTGAAAGAGATATTAAACCAAGAGACATCGTAACGGAAGAAGCGATTGATGATGCGTTCGCGCTTGATATGGCAATGGGTGGATCAACGAATACAGTATTGCACACATTAGCTCTCGCACAAGAAGCGGGTTTAGATTACGATATGAATCGCATTGATGCCGTTTCAAGACGTGTACCACATTTATGTAAAGTAAGCCCTGCTTCCAATTGGCACATGGAAGATATTGATCGAGCGGGCGGGATTAGTGCAATTTTGAAAGAGATGAGCCGAAAAGAAGGGGTGCTTCATCTAGACCGAATAACGGCTACCGGGCAGACGTTAAGAGAAAACATTGCTCATGCAGAGATTAAAGATAAGGAAGTTATTCATTCTCTCGAAAACCCTCATAGTGAAGAAGGGGGATTACGTATATTAAAAGGAAACCTTGCGAAAGATGGAGCGGTTATTAAAAGCGGTGCAACAGAGGTAAAGCGTTTTGAAGGACCTTGCGTTATTTTTAATTCACAAGATGAGGCGCTTGCGGGCATTATGCTTGGAAAAGTGAAGAAAGGCGATGTAGTTGTTATTCGCTATGAAGGACCAAGAGGTGGCCCTGGTATGCCAGAGATGTTAGCGCCAACTTCAGCGATTGCTGGAATGGGATTAGGTGCAGATGTTGCGCTATTAACGGATGGTCGTTTCTCGGGTGCTTCACGTGGTATTTCAGTAGGACATATTTCACCAGAAGCAGCTGCGGGTGGAACGATTGCACTTCTTGAACAAGGGGATATTGTATGTATTGATGTTGAAGAACGCTTGCTAGAAGTAAGAGTTAGTGATGAAGAATTAGATAAGCGTAAAAAAGAATGGAAACGACCAGAAGCGAAAGTGAAAACTGGCTGGCTTGGACGTTATGCACAGATGGTAACATCGGCGAATACAGGTGCAGTTCTAAAAATACCGGATTTTGATTGAGCCAATTTAAAAGAGATAAGGATGATATATAATGGTGCAGAAGGTAAAGGAGAGAGTGAAAATTGAAGATATCTTAATGGCTCATAATTGCATGAAAGATATCGTTATTAAAACACCGTTACAACGTGATACAGTTTTATCTGAGAAATATGATTGTGACGTTTATGTAAAACGAGAAGACTTACAATTGATTCGCTCTTTCAAAATTCGTGGTGCGTACAATTTAATTCAAAGTTTATCAAAAGAACAATTACAAAACGGTGTTGTATGCGCGAGCGCTGGTAATCATGCGCAAGGAGTTGCTTATACGTGTAATTTATTGAAGATTGCGTCAAAAATCTTCATGCCGACGACAACACCTAAACAAAAAGTATCACAAGTACAATTTTTCGGTGGTGATTTTGCGGAAATCGTATTAGTTGGTGATACATTTGATAGCTCTTTCCAAGAAGCGCAGCGCTATTGTGAAGAAAATAGAATGACGTTCGTTCATCCGTTTGATGATCCGTATGTAGTTGCTGGTCAAGGGACAGTTGCAGTTGAAATTATGCATGATATGGAGAAATCGGTTGACTATATCTTTACGGCAATCGGCGGTGGTGGGTTAGCATCAGGTGTTGGTACATATGTGAAAGGTGTTAGTCCTGCTACAAAGGTTATTGGTGTAGAGCCGATGGGAGCTGCATCTATGAAAGAGGCTTTTCTTCAAAATGAAAATGTCGCATTAGAGAAAATAGATAGTTTTGTTGATGGGGCAGCTGTTAAAAAAGTAGGAAAGTTAACATTTGAAACTTGTAAAGATGTAATTGATGACATTGTTTTAGTACCAGAGGGAAAAGTTTGTACGACGATTTTAGAACTGTATAAGAAAAATGCAATTGTAGCTGAACCGGCTGGTGCACTATCTATTGCAGCGCTTGATTTATATAGAGATGAAATAAAGGGTAAAACAGTTGTATGCACGCTAAGTGGTGGAAATAACGATATTGATAGAATGCAAGAAATGAAAGAACGTTCGCTCATTTACGAAGGATTAAAACATTACTTCATTATTGAATTCCCGCAACGTTCAGGTGCGCTAAGAGAATTTCTTGATAAAGGATTAGGACCAGAAGATGATATTACGCGCTTTGAATACATTAAGAAACATAATAAAGAAAATGGTCCAGCGTTAGTCGGCGTAGAGTTGAAACATAAAGAAGATTATGAGCAATTAATTACTCGCTTTAAAGAAAATAATATTCAATTTATGGAGCTTAATAAAAATCCCATCTTGTTTGATTTACTTATTTAATAGAAGGAAAGGGATAACATACGGTTTTACTAGAAATAAAAAAGATAGATATAAGCAGTAGAAACGCTACTTGTATCTATCTTTTTATAGTTAAACTAAATATTTTCCATATTCAAGAAGGATAAAGCTAGTTAACCAAAAGAGTATCGCAATACGAATGATTACATACATAGTAAATTCAAAGGTAGTAAGTTTTCGTTCGCGTTTTATTTTTTTTAGAAGTCTAACAGAGAAAATTGAACATAAAAGTAGAACGGCTATAGATATTTTATAAATATTCTCTAACAAACTTACATTTTCTAATAAGTCTTTCAGCATGTTCATTACCTATTCTGTAATGTATGTTACAGAGAAATAGATCTTGAGCTGTCTAGTTTCGTTTGTTTTTTATTTTCCCTGTAGCATCAATTTCTACATCAGTTGAAATTGTTTGTAAATATTGAAGAGCTTTTTTCTTTTCTTCCTCATTTACAGGGGAAACTTGGTTGTTACGAATGATGTAAGGATTGAATGACATTTGTACATCCTTTCCTTTAAAAGTTAAAGTTAATACGCCAGTTTCGGCGCTTTTCCCACTCACATAACTTGGGAATAAAAAGTTACCTAATGAATAAGCGATAGGAACTTTATTATAATACTCAAATCCTTGTAACCAATGCGGGTGACTCCCGACAATCGCGTCAGCTCCTGCTTCAACCATTTTAGGTACATATTGTTTTTGGTATTCTACCGGACGATTTGATTTTTCAACGCCCCAATGCATATAGACGATTAAATAGTCTGCATCTTGTTTTTGCTCTTTAATTGTTTTTGTTACGAGATTTAAATCATATCCGTTTGCAACACCAGGTTTATTGTTACCAGCTACCCAGTTCGTATCAGGCATAAATCGAACGAAGGAAAGAAATTTGAACTTTTTCCCTTTTACAGTCATTTCTCGTGCTGTATATGCATCTTTTGCATTTTTTCCGGCTCCGATATAAGGGAATTTTAATTTTTCTACGTGAGAAATCGTGTCTAATAATCCATCTTGCCCATAATCAAGTGTATGGTTATTTCCGATATTTACGATGTCATATCCAGTGTTTTTTATAGCTTGTAGCGTGGATGGATCACTTTTAATCCAAAACAGTTGTCCAGGAGCTTTCTTTTCTCTCGTTGTAAATGCTGACTCTAAATTAACGAAAGAAATATCAGCTTTTGTTATTTCTTCTTTTACATGTTGGAATGGATAATCAGCCCCATTTTTTTCGATTACAGGACGTAATTGCCAATCGAACATTGTATCACCAGAGAAAGTGAGTGTAATTTCCGGGTCTTCTATTTTCTTTTCACTTGTTGAAGCGGTTTTACTAGATTTGTTTTGCAAATCGGGTTTGTCTTTCGCTTTTGAAGTAAAAGAGTAGTTAATTAATAAAACAATTGGTGTAATGCAAAAGGCTATTAACAGAAATCGTTTTAGTAAAGTTTTCATAAATACCGTCCCTTTTAAATTTATACCGCAATTTGTGGGCAATAAAACTCACGTTAATTAAAGTTTCACATTATGTATTACTACAAAAAAAATTGCGGTTTATGTTGTGGAAAACATTTGTTAATATTCTTAATATTAAGTTAACATATAGATAACCTGTAAATCAATGTATAAACCAAAATATAGAAATAAAGAATTCGAAGGGTGAAGAATAAGAAATGGTTATATTAGGAGCAGTTGTAAATGGGATTTGTATTATATTTGGTACTTTACTAGGTAAATTATTTAGTAGGATTCCAGAAAGTATGAAGGGAACAATTATGCATGCAATCGGTTTAGCGGTTACTGTGCTTGGGCTTCAAATGGCATTGAAAAGTGAAAATTTTCTTGTTGTCATACTAAGTTTAGTGATTGGTACCGTCATCGGGGAATGGCTACAATTAGAGAGAAAGTTAAAACATTTAGGGGATTGGCTAGAAAATAAAGTTGGATCAAAAGGGAAAGGGAGCATATCAGAAGGCTTTGTAACTGCTACTTTAATTTTTGCAATAGGTGCGATGGGCATACTTGGTGCACTCGACAGCGGGATTCGTGGCAATCATGATATTTTATTTACAAAGGCGATTATCGATGGATTTATTTCTATTATATTAACGACAACTTTAGGAATTGGTGTAGTATTTTCGGCGATTCCAGTTATTTTATACGAAGGAGGGATTGCGGTTTTTGCAACACAAATTAATAGTTTGGTCCCGAAAGAATTAATGAATCAATTTATAGTGGAAATGACAGCTACAGGTGGTATTATGATAGCCGCTATTGGATTGAACTTACTTGGTGTTATTAAAATTAAGGTGGCAAATTTATTGCCAGGTATATTGGTAGTTGGAATAATCGTTTCACTTATTTATGGTTACGGTTTACTAGTAAAGTAATAGAGGATGGAGATACATATGGAGGAGTATAAATTTACAAAACGTGTTCATAACATATTGAAGATTGCAGCAGAAGAGGCAGAAAGTAATATCATTCAACCAGCTCATCTGTTTATCGGTATGTGTAAAGAAGGTACTGGAGTTTGTAGCGAGTTGTATATGTATTTGTTCCGTAAAGTGGGGATAGAGTTTTCAGAAAAACTTTCAATACGAAAACAATACGACTCACCGTATCAAGAGTATGAAAAAATAGGACAATATAAGGTATCTTATAAGGTGCTAGAAATTTTACAAATAGCGAAGAAACGTATGGAACGTTTCCAGCAAGTAATAATGAATGAAGGACATGTTATATATGCACTATTTCATGTAGATACGTTTATTGGAAATGTACAAATAAAAAAAGATATATTACGTATTATAGCTGAGCCAAGAGATTTAGCGGTCGATCTAAAATGTTTTGTTCCTACTTATAATCATTTAATTTGTACTGTTAGAAAGGCTAGCCCTTCTGATTTTGAAAAATTAGCAAGTTTTGTTAAAGAGGAATTTGGTGAACGTTGGTTACATTCAATAGAGTATGGATTTCGTACATATAAAGATAATTTACCTATTTATATAGCAGAACAAGAAGAAGTGATAGTAGGTTTCGCTTGTTATGATGTAGTGAGAGGAAAGAAGGGATTGTTTGGTCCAATGGGCACAGCGAAAAAAAATCGTGTGAATGGTGTAGGGAAGCAATTGTTATATCGTTGTTTACATAGTATGAAGAAAGAAGGATATGAATACGCAATTATTGGACAAGCAGGTCCGGTTGAGTTTTATGAGCGATGTTGTAATGCACGTTTAATACCGGTAGAGAGTAATTAACCAACTCCATATATGGGAGTTGGTTTTTTTATGAAAATAATGTAGAGATGTAGTGATTTTCACTAGAAAATAGCGGGTTTTGTAGTGGATTTTACAAATAAAGCAAATTACTAAACTTTTTACAAGAAAGGGTGTAGAATGGGTATCTAAAGAAAGAAGGTGTGAAAATGGCCAGCTGGAAACGAAATTTGATGATTTGTTGGCTAGGTTGTTTTACCACTGCAGCCGGTATGAGTTTAGTAATTCCTTTTTTATCTTTTTATATTGAGGAATTAGGAGTAACTGGCACTTCAAGTATTGCACAGTGGTCGGGACTTGCATTTGGTGTAACATTTTTAATGGGTGCGATCGTATCACCAATATGGGGAAAGCTTGGTGATATACATGGACGGAAATTGATGCTTATTCGTGCGAGCCTTGGTATGGCGATTATTATGACGCTTATGGGGTTTGTAACGGACGTGTATCAACTAGTCGCACTAAGGTTTTTGATGGGAGCGGTATCTGGTTTTCTTTCAACGGCGATGACATTTATTGCAGCAGAAACTCCGAAAGAGCATTCAGGTTGGGCAATTTCCACAATTTCAACTGGGGGCGTGAGCGGTTCTTTACTTGGCCCTTTACTTGGAGGATATTTGTCTGAGTTAATTGGAATGCGCCATGTTTTTCTTGTTACAGGAGCTTTTTTATTCCTTTCTTTTCTCATCGTTTTTTTCTTCCTACATGAAGAGAATCACTCCGCTCAAGCAAAAAAAGTACAACCGAAAAAAGTATGGACGATGGTTCCAGCAAAGCATTTAATTATTAGTTTATTTGTAACAACATTTATTATTCAACTTGCGAACATGTCAATTCAACCTATTATTACATTGTATGTAAAGAATTTAGAAGGCCCAGGAACAGCTCATATTGAAATGATTGCAGGTGCAGTCATGTCTGCGACAGGTTTAGCTATTATTATGGCAGCTCCTAAGCTAGGTAGATTATCAGATCAAATTGGTCCTCAAAAAACGTTAGTTGTAGCGTTGTTTGCTGCAGGAATTATTTTTATCCCGCAAGCATTTGTAACCTCAGCTTGGCAACTATTAATTCTTCGATTTTTATTAGGTATCGCACAAGCAGGATTATTACCTTCCGTACAAACTCTACTAAAACAACATACACCAACCCATGTAACGGGACGAATATTTGGATATAATCAATCGTTTCAGTTTTTAGGAAATATGATTGGACCAGTACTTGGTGGACAAATTGCAGCACATGCGGGCTTCCAATATGTTTTCTTCTCTACATCATCACTATTATTTATTGCGTGTATCTGGGTTTATTTTCATAATAAGAACGAAGAAGTATCAGAGAAACAACGTTTGGAAGTTAGTTAACTAAGTGAATGAAAAAGAAAAAGGATGAAGCAACATGTGCTTCATCCTTTTTCTTTAAAATCGCAGACAGAGATAACTTAATGTACCAAGCTCATAACTACGGTGAATGACTTCACCGCTATATTCACCACTTCCCATAGCGATAAATAAAGGAACAAAATGCTCTGCTCTTGGTACTGCTAATTGTGCATGAGGAGCATTTTCCTCCCAATTAAACAATGCATCTTTATCGTTATTCTGCATATGTTTAATAATCCAATCATCAAATTCAATTGCCCATTTTTCAGGTGTAGTTTGATTCCATTTCAGTGCTCGTAAATTATGAACGGTAACGCCACTACCGATTACTAAAATATCTTCTTGTCCGAGTCCTTTAAGTGCTTCTCCAATTTCAAATTGTTCTTTTGCAGAAAGGAATGGATTTACTGATATTTGCACGACAGGAATATTTGCTTCTGGATACATACGATGCAGAAGTGTCCATGAACCATGATCTAAACCTCTCGTCATATTATGATGAACTGGAATACCTTTGTTCTTAAATTTTGTTTCTAACATAGATGCAATGCTAGAAGAGCCTTTCGCACGATATTTGATTTCGTATAACTCAGGGGGGAAACCTCCAAAATCATAAATTGTTTCATATTCGTTATCTGATGAGGAAATCGTTAATACTTCACTTTCCCAGTGAGCAGTGAAAATAACAATTGCTTTCGGTTTATATGTTTCTCCAAGTGTTTTTAAAAATCGTGTATAGTCTGTATCTTGAATAGCGAGCATAGGCGAACCATGTGCTAAAAATAGTGATGGCATCATAATAGTAGAAACCTCCTAAAAAATATATAGTTACTTTATGTAAGTAACTATATAATTTTACGGATGGTTCGTCAACATATTAATTTAAGAGCTAATTAGAAAAGTGAGTCATTTGTCATAATGAAGGCAATTGCATATAATACATAGTAAGAATAATGAATGGATATTCATTTTTAAAGATACATAATAGAGTTGGGAGCTGACGAAATGAACGTACAGGAAAGTTTCGTTACGGCATTGGATGGATCAGAAATTTATTTACGCAAGTGGTTACCAGAAGGAGATCCGCGAGGGATTATTCAAATTGCACATGGTATGACAGAACATGCAGGTGTTTATACAGACTTTATTGCTGCGTTATTAGAAGCGGGGTATGGTGTTTATGCACATGATCATAAAGGACATGGGAAAACAGTGAAAAGAGAAGAAGATTATGGTCATTTTAAACCAAATGTAGGTTGGAATGAGGCTGTGTCTGATGTTATTTTTGTATCAGAAACGATAAGAAAAGAGCAGACATGCCCGTTATTTTTACTTGGACATAGTATGGGTTCTTTTTTATCAAGACGTGCTGTACAACTTAGGGGTGAACTATATGATGGGTTTCTGATTTCAGGAACAGGTGGAAATCCAGGGCTTTTAGGAAGTATCGGCCATAAAGTAGCGACAATCGAGATGAAACTACGCGGGGAGAAAACGAAAAGTCCAATGCTAAACTTTTTATCTTTCGGAAACTTTAATTCGAACTTTAAGCCAAATCGTACAAAATTTGATTGGTTATCTTCAGATAATAACCAAGTTGATAAATATATTGCGGACCCGTTATGTGGATTCATTTGTACGACAAGTTTTTATCGAGAATTATTTTCTGGTGTATTAGAAGTAAATAAACTAGAAGAGTTCAAAAAAACACCGAAAAACCTTCCAATACATATTTTTTCAGGAGATCGTGATCCTGTTGGGGATATGGGGAAAGGTGTAAAAGAAGTGTATGAAAATTATAAAAAATGTGACGTGAAAGATGTAACACTGCGTTTATATGAAAATGGGAGACATGAGATGTTTCATGAAGTAAATCGAGATGAAGTATTTCAAGATTTGATTTTATGGTTAGATAAGCATATTGTATGAGAAGAAACCTCACTTTTTTGAAGTGAGGTTTCTTTGAGAGAACGGAGGAATAGTTATGAGTGAATTTGTAAATAAAGAATATGTAGAAATAGATTTTCAAGATGTTTTGATTAAAGAAGAGGAATTGAAGAATTGTACTTTCATAAAATGCCGTTTTAGAGGGATAGATGCATCGGAAATTTCTACTGAAAATTGTAATTTCATAGAATGTGATTTTACCGGTGCACTTTTTAACGCTTCTATTCATAAAGTAACTACATTTGCGAATTGTAAGTTTGTTGGTGCGAATTTATTCGTATCGAAGTTTGAAGAATGTAAAATGACCGGCTCTGATTTTGAAGAAGCGAATTTAGACGGAATAACTATCATATCGGGTGATTGGTCATATACGAATTTAAGGTTCGCCAACTTAAGTAAACAAATATTAAAGGGTATACGTTTAATGGAAGCGGACCTATATGAATGCAATTTAGAAAAAGCAGATTTACGTGAAGCGGATTTAACCGGTGCACAATTAGGTAAGGCGAAACTTAGTGGTGCAAATTTAAAAGGAGCGGTAGTTGATAGAATTGATTTTACAAGTTTTGATTTGAAAAATGTGAAATTAGATATAGCACAGGCAGTTGCAGTAGCAAGATGTTATGGGGCTAAGGTGAACTAAATGATTTGTAAAACCGTTCAAAGTGCTGAACGGTTTTACAAATCATAATAGTAGTATAATAGTAAATGAGGTGTTCATACTATGGAAGATAAAACATTAGGTATACTACTAGATGTAGTTGGAGAATTATTTTCAGATGAAATATCAATTGCCGTTTCGAATACGAAAGAATATATTTACTATCGGCCAAGTAAACGAATTGATTTAAAGATTAGTGCTGGGGATCCTATTAAAGAAGGAACGATTGCTCATAAAGCAATGGTAACGAAGCAAAAAGCCTCTGAGTTTATTAACCGGGACGTTTTCGGTATTCCTTATCATGGAATGGCCGTACCGTTTTCAAATAATGGGAAGATTGAGGGGTGCGTGACGGCAATTTATCCCGCTTTAACGGATGGAAAGTCAGTCGTTACTTTAAAAACAACAGACGGATGGGTTCCGGTTCCTTTTTCAAAGGTCATGTATTTAGAAGCTAAAGACAAAAAGACGTATGTGAATTCAGAAGAGTTAACAGGAACACATAAGTACTCGCTACAAGAATTCGAATACTTGTTGCCGAAAGATTCCTTTATTAGATGCCACCGTTCCTTTATTGTAAATGTTAATCATATTAAAGCGATTTACCCTGATACCCATTCTACTTTTGTACTTTCAATGGATAATGGTGAGAGAGTACCAGTTAGTCAATCATACGCTAGCTATTTTCGTAAGCTTCTAGGATTCTAAAATTTTCTGCTTTAGAACCTAGATTTGCTTTTTTATCTGAATTTTCGGCATTCTGTACAAAAATCCCTATTTTGATAGTGTTAATGTGTAAAATAATTATGAATATTCATTGAGAGAGGGATTACATATGGAGAATAATTTAGATAGAATTAGGGATCAACGTTTCAAAGATCGAGTAGTTACACCTGAAGAGGCAGCTTCATGGATTGAAAGTGGAATGACTTTAGGTTTAAGTGGATTTACACGTGCTGGGGATGTAAAAGCAGTCCCATTTGCGCTGGTGAATCGAGTGAAGAACGATAAATCTTTTAAAGTAAATGTTTATACAGGAGCTTCTTTAGGTTCGGATGTAGATAAATTATTTGCTGAGGCAGGAATTTTAGGGAAAAGATTGCCTTTCCAAGCCGATGCGACTATGCGAAAAGGAATTAATAACGGAGACTTTTTATTTGTAGATCAGCACTTATCTCATACAGCAGAGCTACTCCGTGCTGACGTTATGGATATAGATGTCGCTATTTTGGAAGCGGTTGCGATTACTGAAGATGGTATGATTATTCCAACCACTTCAATTGGAAATTCCTTAGCATTTTCCTTAAATGCTAAGTCCATTATTATTGAAATGAATATGGCTCAATCTACGCAATTAGAGGGGCTGCATGATTTATATGAACCAGGTAAACAAGGGGAAAGACTTCCAATTCCGCTCGTAAAAACGGATGATCGAATTGGAACAATTGGTATCCCGATAAATCCTGAAAAAGTGAAGGGGATTGTGTTTACGAATCAACTGGATTCACCATCGACAATTGTTCCTCCAGATGAAGAAACTGTCATTATGGCACAACATTTAATAGAGTTCCTTCGAGAAGAAGTTAAAGTAGGCCGATTAACAAAGAGTTTAGCACCGTTACAATCGGGAATTGGTTCAGTTGCCAATGCAGTATTGCACGGCATGCTAGATTCGGAGTTTGAAGATTTAGAAGTGTATTCTGAAGTTTTACAAGATGCGGTCTTTGATCTAATGGACGCTGGGAAAGTTAATTTCGCTTCCTGCTGCTCGATCACGCTTTCTGAAGAGAAAATGCAACAAGTATTTTCTAACTTTGAAAAATACCGAGACAAATTAATGATGCGCCCACAAGAGATTTCTAATCACCCTGAAATCATTCGCCGCCTCGGATTGATCTCGATTAATACTGCTTTAGAATTAGATATATACGGAAATGTTAACTCTACTCACGTTTTAGGTACAAAGATGATGAATGGTATTGGTGGTTCTGGTGATTTTGCGAGAAATGCTCGCTTAGCTATCTTTGTTACTAAATCGATTGCGAAAGGTGGTAACATTTCAAGTATCGTTCCTTTCGTTTCTCATGTAGATCATACGGAACATGATGTAGATGTTATCGTCACTGAACAAGGGTATGCTGACCTAAGAGGATTAGCGCCAAGAGAAAGAGTGGAACTTATTATTGAGAATTGCGTACATCCAATGTATCGTGCCCAGCTACGAGCTTATTACGAAGAAGCAAAAACAAGAGGTGGACAAACTCCTCATATTTTAGAAAAAGCTTTTTCTTGGCATACGAACTATGCTAAAAATGGAACAATGCTTGAAGCGGTAGTAGAAACTGTATAGGTGTGTATCGTACGAAATAGTAAAACGAATGAGTGAGCTTGAAGATTAAATTTTAGAAAAAGAGAACGCCGACTTTTAGGGATGGCGTTCTTTTTCTTTAAATAAATTGTTAAAAATCGTACTGATTATAATAAAGATTTATAAAAGTAATTTCTAATTTATGAAAATAAAAGGTTTTTTGAAGTGCTTTCCGAATCAATTTAGTAGTTTACATATTGAAAGTGAGGAAAAAGAATCATGAAGATAAGAACGGCGTTATTAAGTGAAGCAAATGAATTAAGTGAACTCGCACTACATTCAAAAGCAACGTGGAACTATAGTGAAGAATTCATACTTGCTTGTAAGGAAGATTTAACAATTACCGATGAGCACATAAAAAAAAATTTGTATATGTTTTAGAAAACGATAATACGAAGATTGGGTTTTTCTCATTTTTACGTAACGATAAAGCTCTCGATTTCTTATACATTCATCCTCGTTATAAAGGAAAGGGGTATGGAAAAATAATGTGGAAGTTTGTAATAGAGCAAGCAAAGGAACTAGGAATAAAAAGCTTTACGATTGATAGTGATCCGAATGCAAAAGGATATTATTTGAATATGGGAGCAAAGTTAATCGGAGAGACACCATCAACGGTTTTTAAGGACCGATTACTGCCCCTTTTGAAATATGATGTGTAAAACAATTAATAGTAGGAGAAGCTGAGAATGGATCATGTAAAGAGAAAGCAAATATATGAAGCACTAATAAGATCGTGGTCGATTGAAACAAGCTCAAAGTGGACAATTGAAAATCCAGCAAAGGGACAATGTGGTGTTACAGCTCTAGTCGTTCAAGACATATACGGAGGAGAGATTAAAAAGACAAAAGCAAGAGAGGCGTGGCACTTTTATAACTTTATAGATGGACAGAGGTTTGATTTTACAGAGGCTCAATTTAATAAAAAACTGAATTATATGGATATAGGATCAAATCGAGAAGAAGCATTTGCAGATACAAATGAAAAACAATATAGCATTTTGAAGGAAAAGATAATGAAAGAATTCAAATTATCTTTTGACTCTTAATCCTTAATAAGTTACTATAATGGTGGTAACTTCATTAAAGGGAACTTCATAGAGTTGAAAGGGGAAATACTTTTGAAAACAACTTATGTAAACGCTACAATTGTAACGATGAATGAACAAAACGAAGTGATAGAAAATGGATATATCATTGTAGAAAATGATCAAATTATAGATGTAAAGAGCGGAGAATTTGCAAATGATTTTGAAGTAGATGAAGTAATTGACATGAAAGGAAAGTGGGTTTTACCAGGGCTTGTAAATACACATACACACGTTGTAATGAGTCTCCTAAGAGGTATTGGAGATGATATGTTATTACAGCCATGGCTTGAGACGAGAATTTGGCCACTGGAAAGTCAATTTACTCCAGAGCTTGCGGTCGCTAGTACGGAATTAGGATTACTTGAGATGGTGAAAAGTGGTACAACATCATTCTCTGACATGTTTAATCCAATTGGAGTAGATCAAGACGCAATTATGGAAACGGTATCAAGGAGCGGGATGCGAGCTGCTGTTTCAAGGACTTTATTTAGCTTCGGAACGAAAGACGATGAAAAGAAAGCGATTGAAGAAGCTGAGAAATATGTGAAGCGTTATTATAAAGAAAGTGGCATGTTAACTACGATGGTTGCACCACATAGTCCATATACATGTAGTACAGAATTGTTAGAAGAGTGTGCTCGTATTGCAGTAGAGAATCAAACAATGGTTCATATCCACCTTTCTGAAACAGAGCGTGAAGTACGTGATATTGAAGCACAGTACGGAAAACGTCCAGTAGAATATGCAGCGAGCTGCGGATTGTTTAAACGCCCAACAGTTATTGCACACGGTGTAGTATTAAATGATGATGAGCGTGCATTTTTAGCAGAACATGATGTTCGAGTAGCTCATAATCCGAATAGTAATTTAAAACTAGGTTCTGGTATAGCGAATGTAAAAGCGATGCTAGAAGCAGGAATAAAAGTAGGAATTGCAACAGATAGTGTTGCATCTAACAATAATTTAGACATGTTTGAAGAAATGCGCATAGCGACTTTATTACAAAAAGGTATTCACCAAGATGCAACAGCATTACCAGTTGAAACAGCTCTTTCTCTTGCGACAAAAGGAGCTGCGGAAGTAATCGGGATGAAACAAACAGGGTCACTAGAAGCTGGTAAGTGTGCTGATTTTATTACGATTGACCCGTCTAACAAGCCGCATCTACAACCAGCAGATGAAGTGTTATCACACCTTGTATATGCTGCGAGTGGTAAAGATATAAGCGATGTAATTATTAACGGAAAACGTGTCGTTTGGAATGGTGAATGTAAAACGTTAGATGAAGAGAGTATTATATTTGAAGCAAGTCGTTATAAACGAGGTCTGCAAAGATAGATAATTATGTGGCAGTTGAAAAAGCTATCCTTTTAAAAGGATAGCTTTTTTCTTGAACGAATAAATATTCAAAAGAATGTCGCATCTTTCTGTTAGTATTTCTGCTATAATATATTACGCTTTATAATATTTTATATTTAAGGAGAACAACTCATGAAGCGAAAAAAGAGCCATTTAATGGTAATGGCACTTGTTACATCTTTATTATTAACAGCTTGTAATAATAAAGCGGATAAAAGTGACATAGAGGTTAAAAAACAAGTGTTAAATGTAACAGTATCAGAAGAAATTCCTTCTCTGGACACTGTGAAAACAACAGATGGTACATCAGCGCACGTTATGCAGAATATATTTGAAGGGTTATATGTATTAAATGATCAAGATCAGCCTACTCCAGCCATAGCAAAATCGTTTAAAAGAAGTGAAGATGGTAAGAAATATACATTTGACTTGCGTAAAGATGCAAAATGGTCAAATGGGGATAATGTAACAGCAAATGATTTTATGTTTGCGTGGAAACGTGCAATTAACCCTGAAACAGCATCTCAATATGCGTCCATGCTCTTTTATGTAAAAAATGCGAAAGAGATTAATAAGGGAGCAATGTCTCTAGATGAACTTGGAGTTACGGTTATAAATGATTATAAGTTAGAAGTTGAACTAGAACAGCCAATTCCGTATTTTTTACAGTTGTTAGCATTACCTATATATTTACCACAGCATGAATCATTTTTGAAAGAACAAGGAAACAATTATGCATTGGAACCTAGTAATCTCATATATAACGGTCCATTTGTATTAGAAAAATGGAAGCATGAACAAGAGTTTCAATTAAAGAAAAATGCTACATATTGGGATCAAAAGAAAGTGAAACTAGACGAAATAAACTTTCATATCGTGAAGGATACAATGACAGCTGTAAATTTATATGAAGCCGGAGATTTGGACCGGGTACCTATTAATTCGCAAGTTGTAGACAAGTATAAGGGGAATAAGGAATTACATATGTCGAGTGATTCTGGAATTGCTATGCTTCGTTTTAATGAAAAAAATACCGCGTTAGCAAATAAAAAGGTGCGTCAATCTATTTCATTAGCGTTAAATAAAGATGATTTCGTTGCTCACTTTATTAATAACGGAGCAAAACCTGCAAGTGGACTTGTACCAGTTGGTCATGTAAATGAAGAGACTGGCAAAGATTTTAGAAAAGAAAACGGAGATCTTTCTCTATATGACTTACAAAAGGCGAAAAAGATTTGGGAAGAAGCGAAAAAAGAACTTGGAGTAGGCGAAGTAAACCTTGAGTTTCTAACATTTGAACAAGATAACGCAAAACGTATGGCAGAATATATAAAAGGTGACTTAGAAAAGTATTTGCATGGATTAACGATACAAATTAAACAACAGCCATTTAAGCAAAAATTACAGTTAGAACAAACAGGTGATTACGATATAACTATGGCAAATTGGGGACCTGACTATAAAGACCCAATTAGTTATTTAGAGTTATTTACGACAGGGAATCCGAATAATAAAATGAATTATTCTAATGTTCGTTACGATGAATTAATAAAGAAAGCGAAAACGGATTTTGTACTAGATAGGGAAAAACGATGGGAAGCGTTGCGAGAAGCCGAGCAGGTATTATTAGAAGATGCTGCGGTGGCGCCGCTTTATCATATTGGCTCAGCGTATGTACAAAAGGAGTATGTAAAAGGGATTGAAAAACATCAATTTGGTGGTGTTTATACTTATAAGAATGCTTATATTGCTAATGAATAAATACAAAAAACCTTACTTTTTAAAAGTAAGGTTTTTTACACATGAATTCTATTAAACCGATTTTAATAAAGCGTAAAAATTCGTATCATATGGGATATCATCTTGATACATATAATTTTTTAGAACGCCTTCTTTTTCAAAACCTAATTTTAATAGTACTTTATTGGAAGCTTCATTTTCAAGAAATACAATTGCCCCGATCCGCTTTAAATGAATCGTATGGAAACCGTATGATATAACCTCAGAAACAGCTTCAGTCGCATATCCTTTTCCCCAGTGTTCAGGTAAAAAGGCATAACTTATATTGGCTCGTTTATGCTCAGAAGACCAATCGTGAAAACCAATGGTACCGATGAGTTCTTTCTTGTCTTTTAATTCGATTCCCCATTTTATACCGTTTCTTGCATTGTAACTGAGCTTAAAGTTATGAATGATTTGTTTCACTTGATCAACATCTTGTAACGGTTTTTGGCCATAATAGCGCAGTACATTAGTATTAGAAAAGCATTGTAGTATACGCGGTGCATCTTCTTCGGTCAGTTCTCTTAAAATAAGTCTTTCAGTTTTTAATAAAGGAAACATATTTTCGCTCCTTTGCACATGAAAATAGAATGTATTTGTTATTATATAATTTAATCTGAAAATAAAGATTATTCAAATTGTAGGGAAATTATTGGCTGGAAATAAATTATATAATTTATTTTAAAAAGACTTTATAGGATTAATACAAATAATGAATTGAAAAAGGGTATTCCAAATTAAAATTGGAATACCCTTTTTTCATTACCCTACAAACGTTTGATACAGTAAGAAAATATTTAAAATGATAACGAGTGCTGCAATTATCCATGCGATAAATGTTGTTATACGGTGGTTAACGAGTGCACCCATAATCTTTTTATTACTTGTAAACATAATAAGTGGCACTAGTGCAAATGCAATACCAAATGATAAGACAACTTGACTCATAACGAGAGCGTAAGTTGGATTTACACCTAAAGCGATAATAACTAGTGGTGGAATCATTGTAATAAATCGGCGTAAATATAACGGAATATGCATGCGAATGAATCCTTGCATAATAATATCACCTGACATTGTACCGACAGAAGAGCTTGATAAACCTGCTGATAAAAGTCCAATCCCAAATAATGCAGCCGATACAGGACCTACTAAGTTGGTAAATTGAGTGTAAGCAACATCTAAATCTTCAACGTGCATACCGTTTTTAAAGAATAGTGCAGCTGCTACAATTAACATACTTGCATTAATTGCTCCAGCGATAACCATTGCAATAATAATATCGATAAATTCGAAACGAAAAATCTTTTTCTTTTGTTCGTCAGTTGTTCCAACCACGCGGCGTTGTGTTAATGCAGAATGCAAGTATATTGCATGCGGCATAACTGTCGCACCTAAAATCCCTGCTGCAAGTAATATACTGTCTACACCTTGGAATTTCGGAATAAATAGTCCTGAAAGAAGGGGACTTAATTCTGGTTTTGCATAAAAAACTTGGATCCCAAATGCTATTACTACAATAAAGATCATCCCTGTAATAATAGCTTCTAGTGAGCGAAATCCTCTGCGTTGAAACTCAAGAATAATAAATGATCCGACTGCTGTAATTAAAGCAGCTGGTAACATAGGTATTCCAAATAATAAATACAATCCGAGTGCTGCCCCGATAAATTCAGCTAAATCTGTAGCCATAATAACGAGTTCACCTTGTATCCATAAGCCGATAGACACAGGCTTTGGAAAGTTTTCACGAGCTATTTCGGGTAAATTGTTTCCTGTAGCAATTCCTAATTTAGCCGATAAAGTTTGGATTAATACAGCCATTAAGTTAGAAGCGAATATAACCCATAATAGTAAATATCCATATTGTGAACCAGCTGCGATATTTGTAGCAAAGTTGCCAGGATCAATATAAGCAACGGACGCGATAAAAGCGGGCCCTAAAAATGGTAACAGTCTTTTCCAGCCTTTTGTTTCTCCACTTAAAGCTAAGTGAGCTGATTGTACAGTTGTACTTTCAGAAGGGAGATGTTCATCTTTTGTTATATCTTTATTCATAGTAGTTTTCCCCTTTAAAATGTTAACTTGATGAAATTATTGTATTTATTCTTACTCATTATTTCAATACATTTAAATATGTTATGTGATAATTTCATTTGAACACGAAAGTTTCCTTAATGCAAATTATATGCCTTTATGCAATGGATGGTGTGATAATGTAAAATGAATTGGGAGTTTATGGTGTGATGACATGGGGAAACATAGTGAATTAAAGGGCTGTTTTTGAAATTTATGTGAACATAAAGCCGATAATACAGCATATTAATTGATGGAATTGCATTTGTATGATATATAATATATTGGGATTACAACATAACCATAGTGTTTTGATGTGTAATCTTGTTTTTTTATTTTTGTTAACTGATAGAAAATAGTATAAAGAAAAGAAAATGGGATTCATTTTCTTATTATATATGTTTTGATATGAACGTTAACTTATACATGATTTTAAAAATTAGATAGGTGGTAGAAATACATTGGCAACTACAAAACCATACAGAGTATTACTATATTACATGTACACAACAATTGAAAATCCAGAAGAATTCGCGGCAGAGCATTTAGAATTTTGTAATTCACTTGAATTAAAAGGAAGAATTCTTGTAGCAAAAGAAGGTATTAACGGAACTTGTTCTGGAACTGTAGAGCAAACAGAAAAATACATGGAAGCAATGAACAATGATCCACGTTTTGATGGTATCGTATTTAAAATAGATGAAGAAGAAGGGCATGCATTCAAGAAAATGCACGTACGTCCTCGTCCAGAATTAGTTACACTTCGTCTAGAAGATGACATTAACCCACACGAAATAACTGGGAAGTATTTAGAGCCAAAAGATTTTTATGAGGCAATGAAACAAGAAGATACAGTTATCATTGATGCACGAAATGATTATGAATTTGATTTAGGACACTTCAAAGGTGCGATTAAACCTGATATTGAATCATTCCGTGAATTACCAGATTGGATTAGAGAAAACAAAGAAACACTTGAAGGTAAAAAGATTTTAACTTATTGTACAGGCGGAATTCGTTGTGAGAAATTCTCAGGTTGGTTAGTTCGTGAAGGTTATGAAGATGTAAGTCAGCTTCACGGCGGAATTGTAACGTACGGAAAAGACCCAGAAGTACAAGGTGAGCTTTGGGATGGACAATGTTACGTGTTTGATGAGCGTATCGCTGTACCAGTAAATCAAAAAGAACATGTTATCGTTGGTAAAGACCACTTTACAGGTGAACCATGTGAGCGCTATGTAAACTGTTCAAATCCAGAATGTAATAAGAAAATTTTATGTTCTGAAGAAAACGAAGCGAAATATTTACGTGCATGTTCTCATAAATGTCGTGTAAGTCCACGTAACCGCTACGTAATACAACATGAATTAACGGAAGAGCAAGTAGCTGCTGCATTAGAGAAAATCGAAGCAGGGAAGTAAGCTGAATTCGTATAATAAAAAGGTACTCCAAGCTTTATTTTGGAGTACCTTTTTTGTTATACGGTTCTGTCATTTGTCGGTAATTCGATATATTTGAAAAATCGCTGATAAAAATTTCATTTACTGCAGCATACCACATATTTGGAAATAACCTTCTTTAATTTTTATCCTCTTTTTCTTTTACAGCAGACAGTACAGTTTGTTTTACCCATGCTTTTCTTCTTTTGTGCTGCACAGCCCATTGGTATAACCCTTGAGCCCCTAAAATAAGTGAAATGACAATGCCGCTAATCGCAATTAATAGAGCGAAAAATTCAAGAGGTGACGATATTTTGTTTGAATCGGTGTTTCTTAGAAGATCGATCATAGTAAACCCTAACATTTGGCCTACTACAGAGTAGAGCGTTAAAATTAATAATAAGAGACTATCTTTTTTTGAGGCGACATTTTCTTGATATTTAAACAAACTATCAAGATTTTGTTTCGCGTTCGAGTATAAAACCTCAATATTAAAAAGTTTTCTTAAGCGGAAGAAAATATCTTCACTTTGTGATTGAGATACTAATTCTAAAGAAAAATAATTAGCAGTGAACGAATTAATCGAATAAATTAATTTCTCTATTTCATTAGTATCTTGTTCAATATTTAGCTCAGCATAGGCGTTTGCCATTTTTAATAAAACAATTTTATGGAATAGGTTTAATAATAAAGCGTAATAAAATTCTCCGTACATTTGACTAGCAAGTTTATCGATTTCGCGTTCTCCTTCATTTGTTACACATGTAAAAATATGTTCTTCCATAATGAAATAACGATTTGGAGCCCATCTCTGGTAAGCGTGTTTTTTTAAATAGTTATGAATGTAAGGAAGGTTACTTGCACTCACATATGGCTTACCATCACTTGTTAATCCGGAAAGACTGGAAGTACGATAAACATCCACTTCATTAAGTTCCATACCTTCTTTTAGTGACAATAAAGTTTGGACGTACATTCTCTGGTCTTCAAAGAAAGGGAAGGTTTGAAAGTATGAACTTCTTAATCTCTTCTTTTCAAAGAAATCAGTTACGCCATGAAATAAATAACCAAAAATGAATTTTTCAACTTGGGAATACTTTTTTCCGTTACATTCAATACAAATAGACTCATTTGTATCAGTTTTAGTTTCAAGTACACGGAAGCGATCTGCGAATTCGATTGCTTCAGATAAAGTCATGTTTGGAGCAGTGTTTACTTCTGTTCGAATTGTTAAGAAGCCAAGTTCATAAGGACAAAGTGTTACATCAATAGAGTGTATCTTGAATGGAATTGAAATAAGGTTTGTTGTTAAATGTCCAGTTAAGTTAAGATCTTTTGAATAACGTTGCAAGCCCTTTTGATGCTCTGAGTGAGGAAAGAGAATTTTATTTGTAAATGAGAGATAGTATGCTTCCATATTTTGATGTGAAACTTTAAACTCCCCATAATATGTATTTTCATCATCGAGATGATCGAGCCGAAAAGGACGAAAATCGTTTTTTTGTAAGAAAGGGAACATATTTTGTTCATATCCAGTTTTAAACGAAAACGGGAATATAAATTGGAATATAGCTGTTGCTACACCTTTTTCCTCAATTGTTTGTATTGCCTCCATCTACATTGTTTCCTTTCCATATATGCTATAGAAACAACATGCCCAAATTTATTTGAAAATAACCACTGTTTTATACTCAATTGAGAGTGAAAATTCAGCTTATTTAGCAGAGGACATGTATAATGTTATGTATACTAAAAGTTGTAAAATTGTATTTTGAAAAGGGGGATGCTGTATGCGGATTTTAGTATTAGGCGCTGGTGGAGTCGGAGGGTTTTTTGGTGGCAGATTAGTCGAAAAGGGAGAAGATGTTACATTTCTTGTTCGTAGTAAACGGAAAAAACAATTAGAGGAAAGAGGACTTGTAATCCGAAGTGTTAACGGGGATTTTTCCTTCCAACCGAAATTAATAACGAAAGAAGAGAGAACTTCTCCATTTGATGTCATTTTATTTTCAACAAAAGCGTATCACTTAAACGAGGCTATTCAAGATTTGAAGCCGTTTGTTGGCGAAAATACTGTAATCATTCCATTGTTAAATGGTATCGCTCATTTATCACTACTACAAAAAGAATTCGGCGAAGAAAAAGTAATTGGCGGTTTATGCTTTATCGAGACGACGTTAAACGATCAAGGAGAAATTGTACAAACTAGTGCTGCCAACAGACTTGTGTTTGGAGAAATTAAGTCTCAAAATTCAGAGAGAGTAAAGCATATTTCTAAAGCATTTGCAGGTACGAAGTCTAGTTTTGTTTTAAGTGAAAATATTACGCAAGATATGTGGCATAAATATTTATTTATTACTGTAATGTCAGGTGTGACAACGTTAATGCGTGCACCAATTGGACCAATCCGTGAAAGTGAAGGCGGCCGTGATTTTATCCGTAATGTGTTTGAGGAATCTGTACAAATCATGAGAGTATTAGGAGCTCCAGTAAAGGAAAATATTGCCCAGGAACATATGAAAACGATTGATAAAATTTCGTATGATATGAAGTCATCGATGCAGCGTGATATGGAAAAGGGTTCATTTATTGAAGGGAAGCACTTGCAAGGATATTTACTGGATGTAGCAGAGAAATTTTCTATAGCGGCACCATTATTAGGAACTATATATCAAAATTTAAAGGTGTATGAAGAGATGACCTTTAACAAATCTGTAATAGAATTAGATGTATGAAAAAATAAAAAAGATAGCA
>NZ_QPEL01000048.1:0-13946 GCF_008368965.1 Bacillus sp. AY2-1
TGGCGCTCTCCCTGCTGAGCTACGGGAGAAACGTTGGTTTAAAGGGGTTTTTAAGGGTTTATATAAACGAAATTCTATTAAAAAAGCAATGCTTATTGTAGGTTCTGTGACCACTGGCTTTTTTAGAGGGTTACTTGAACAAAGAAAAACCGCATCAAATATTGATTTGACACGGTTTCTAATTGTATGACCCCGGAGCGGCTCGAACTCACGACTTCAACCCTGCCAATGTGGAGGTCTTTTAAATAATCTAGTCTTTTCTTTGTATTATAAACTCCCAAAACTTTTTTAATTCCTCACGCTTTTGAGGAGTCGCATTTTTTATATCTTCAAACCATTGATAAAGCTCAGGATCTTGTACGTGTGTAATTTGTCTTATTTCAGTTGTACCAAGGAGGTAATCAATAGATACTTCAAAAAAGGTGGCTAATTTTATCAATGTATTATAATCAGGTTCTCGATTTCCTTGTTCATACATTGCATATGTAGTTCGAGCAATCCCTAGTTGTTTTGCCATGTCTTCTTGACGCAGTTTGCGTTCTTTTCGAAGAGTGTGTAGTCTAGTGCCAAACATATGCTACCTCCTTTTAGGTGTTTTCTACATCAATTATAACGTCACAATATGTAACATTTAATAAAGTACACGAAATGTGTAAAAAATATTGATTTTAAACTTATTGTTATGTAATATAATCATTAGTTACACATTTTGTGACAATGAAAGAGGGGGAATAATGAGGTTTTGGTTATTAGAAAAACGTAAAAATAAAGAGAAAACACAAGATTATATTGCATATAAGGCAAGAATATCTAGAAGTATGTATGCAATGATTGAAAGTGGTGAAAGAAATCCAAGTGTTCCTGTCGCAAAGAATATAGCTAGGGTACTAAATTTTGATTGGACTCTTTTTTTTGAAGATTAATGTCACGATACGTGTAATTATTAGAGGGAGAATTTCATTTCTATATTGTTTTCCTAAAACGAAATAATTTATTAATTATTTTTAAGAAAATATTAGATAAGGGAAGTGTTTAAATATGAATATGAAAACATTTGAAATGCGTGAAAAACGATTAGCAGAAATACTAGGTGCAAAAGTACTATGGGAATTTATCAGTGCCGTCACAGAGGAAATTGAAAAGCAGGAATTAGATTCTACACCAGGTTTGTTAGAAGATCTATTCATACATGTGAAAGAAACAATTCAAATTCAAAATATGAATCAACGCATAACAAAAGCCTCTGCACAAACAGAGGCTGGTAGTATAGATAAAGAGACATTATTTATGGAATCGTATGTAGAATTAATCAATCATAAGTTTCTTATTTCTGAGCTAGCTGTAGAGCTTTCATCTGTTCTAAAAGAATTAAATTGTTTTGTTCAATCATCTTTGCCACAGCTTCAAAGTGAGCTTGATTCTCAAGAACCTCAATCTGCTTCTCTTTAGGGAGTGATTGAAGTATTTCTTTTATTTCTTTACACTCGTATATGTTATTCTCCGAGTCTTCAATTAATTTATTGCGACGATTGGTGTATTCAAGTGCACCTAGAGTCACTAATAGTTTTATAGTATGTAATACTATTAGTGGGTTAAGTTTTTTAGGGAGGGCTGAGTAAAGAGCTTTGAAGATGACTAAAATTGATGGATTCGTTTCCAAGGAGACAATACGACTATGACTGGAGAATTACAAATCGTTCGCTGTAGGTGGATCGGTTCTCTGATACGCCGCCTAGCTTTATTGGACCTGTTACTAGGAATGTTGGCTAGGTCTTGTCATATTTGAATTACGCGTTGTTAATACACCTAAAAAGATTCCTAATCCTAGTAAAGAAGCCCAAATCCATCCTCATTTATTGTTTTCATTCGCTAAAATCTATAAAGATGTCAGAGTGTTGGGAAACCCTTAAAGGGTTTTCCGACACTCTGAGAAAAGGACGCTTGTGAGAACGTCCTTTTTTATTCCTTTAGAAGGTAGGTCACCTTGTTTAAAATAGCTTCAATTTGCTGTGCATTTTTACTATACATTTCACTTGCCGTTTTTGATTTCGTTTCTAAAGAAAATAGCTCAAGATCAGCATAGCATTTTTTTAAAGATGCTAATAATAATGGTTTGTTCTGAGGAGAAGGCATTTGGAGTTTATCATTATAAATGTCTATAGTAAGTTGTCCGTATGAATCAACTTGACCGAGAAAGACATTTTCAATGACAACACCGAGTTTTTCTAGTTCAGAATGTAACCAAGCGCGGTTATGCCCACTAGCTGAAAGCGGTTCATCTAGTACATTTCCATCCATAATAATAGTTTGTGGTTCCTTTTTATTTGGTATTTTCAAGCCAATATCTTTTGCTGTAAGTGGTTGAGATTCTTTCTTTAATAATACATTTAATTCTCCGCTTGGTTCTAAGACGGCAAATTCTACTTCGGATATACTAAAGAACCCACTTCCTCTGAGAAGTTCAAGTAATTCATCACTGGTATACTTTTCTTTCTTTAAATTATCCTCAAGTATTTTGCCATCCTTTATTAAAACTGTGGACTTGCCTTCAAAGAAATCTCTTGCTGCTTTGTTTTTTAAGGAAAGAACTCCTACAAAAAAAGGTATCGAAGCGAAAATAAGTATGGCAAAGACACCATGGAAAAACTTTTGGTCTAGCCCTGTAGATACTTGAGAGGCGATACCACCGATTGTCATTCCAGCTACGTACTCGAAAAAGGAAAGTTGAGAGATTTGCCTTTTTCCTAAACATTTTGTGATAGTAAATAAAACGATTAATATGAATACAGAGCGGAGAATGACAAGCGTCCATTCGGGTAGGTGAGACATAGTAATTTCCTCCAGGCTACTTAAAACCCTTTATATTAAGGTTCTTCACGTTCTAATACGAAAACTCTATCCTTTAAATCAGCAATGACGCTGTTCATTTCTAACATACATGACAAACACGTTTTACTTCTTCATCTTTTGAATTTAATGAAAGGGAACTTAAGCTTGCTTGAGCGCCTCTTAAACTAGTGAGGCATGTTTTTGTATTTTTACTGGTGCCGTTGGAGGTCCATTGTTATCACTAATTTAAATAAGTCATTTATGCAGTAAATTATACCATAATTTGGTATTTTGTTGCTACTTTATTAAAGAGGATTATAACCACCAATCAAAAATATTTTTTATCCTTATTAACCTAATTAGCTAGAAGAAAATAAGATTACTCAAACATACAAGCACCACTTACAATAATGTTTGTATGTTTGAGTAATTATTTATTGAGGTAGCATGTAACCAATTAATGTTCTATTAAGTTGGATAAAGGAATTTCTTGTTCATTATTTGGTTCATTAAGAGGATAAATTCTAGCTGTTTCATTATTTTCAGTCACATTTTGAATATAAATTGGAACTCCATTATACGTTACGTTAGCCATGACTGGTGAAGCCGCAATCTCTTGTGCTCTTTGTTTGTTCATTATAATGACCTCCTTTTGATTTGTAACAGTTATAATATTTACTTCAAAATACTTAAGTATTCTTATTACTCAATAATAAGTAAACAGGAAGCTGATTTTAATTACGGTTACTTGACTAAGGAAGACAACGGTTAGATTTTGATTTCCTAGTTGGTTGTGGGATTAGTTTATGTAGAAAGTAACCTTTTTGTTTTAAAATCAGGATGCTAAGTATGGGTATTTTGAAAAGGCAAGTGCCCTGGTTACAGTGACAATTTTAGGGAATAAGAAGTAACTGTATAAATTTCTGAAATGCACCCATAAACAGAAAATACCTCTTATACCATATCTAATAAAATAAGGTATAGGAGGTGTTTTTTCTTGTTTTATTCTATTGGATTACCTTATATTGTTCTACATCAATTAGGTTCTCCTAAATGTAAGAATCCGCTCTAAGCCAATGATAATTTTTACATTAACCAGTTATTGATTATTCTTTTCTTGAATTTCTTCAGAAGGTTCTTCAGTTGGATCTGGCTCATTCTCATCAACGCCATTGCAACCGCACAAGAAACCTACAGATAAAATAGTAGACATGATAGCAAGTAAATATTTTCTTTTCTTCAATTAAATATTGCTCCTTTCAGAGAAATACTTATGCTATTATCTTCTACTTAAAGAAAAAGAGTATGCTAAAATTTTTTAACATTTTTTCCTTTATATCAAATTAGAATCAAATTCAATTATTAAGAGATTTCTTAGATATTTGTGAGTTTACCGCAAAATGTATTTCAAAGAAGAGTAACTTTAGTAAAAAATGTACAAAATTATGTGCTGTGATTTATCAAAAATATCGTCAGGAATGTTTCAAATCCACAAAAATTAATTTTCTATATACATTTATAATCCAGGTAACAAAAGAATTAAATAAATATGTAGTATTGCCAATAGCTATACTGGTTAAGGTTCCTATGAAGGCACTGCCTATGATATCAAATGGATAATGATGCCCTAGCCAGATACGTGAAAAACCTGTCAAAATTGCTAAGAACCACATGATTGAGCCAAATAAACGTTCACGAAGTAAGACGGAGGTCGCTAAGGCAAATGCTAAGACTGTATGTTTACTAGGAAATGAGGAATTATTCTTTGATGGGATAAGTAAACGCACACGATGTATAACAAATGGACGAGGTTTAAAATAAAAGAGCTGGATAAAGCGGTTTATAAATAATGCGAATCCTACTGATACCCCTGCAAATAAAATGATTTTTTTGTAGGAATTGTTTCTAAACCACATTAAGGCTAATAAGAAAATGTACAGCAATCGAGTCTTTTGTGAAATAAATATCATAAATGTATCCAATGTTGAGTTACGACCAGCTAGACGATTGATAGCCCTAAACATCTTATAATTCATGCAGATGCTCTCCTTTATTTTTGAATTGTTATATACATACCATTCCCTCACGAAAGAGAAATATGTAGTGTGCATGCCCTTTCTTATTATTCTACTCCATTTAAATAGGTAAATAATATATAGTTACCAATTGAACATGTTTAACTTGATAATGCTCCTCTTACTCGTTATGTACATTTTTAGTTTAGTCACAAAAATTTATAGAAAGCGCACGTCCCTATATTCTCTTGGCATTATTAACTTGACATTGATATAGAGCTACACCTTTTAGAGCATTTGATGAAGGCTGTGAATATGTCTATTTTCAATGTGAATATTTACTAGACAAAAACACTTTCCCCATTAAAAGAGCTGTTCTTAAGTGTAAAATAAGGAAAACAGTGTCAAGTACTTTGTATACGAAACTGTATTTTTTCAAATACTTTAAGCAGAAAGCCTTTCAATAGGAGTGAAAAAAGTGATAAGAGACAAAAGTAAAATGATTCATCTGTTTTTATTATTAATTGTTACTGCAGTTTTTATATGGTCTGTTATTAAGCCTGCAAGATACTCGTCATGGG
This sequence comes from Bacillus sp. AY2-1, assembly GCF_008368965.1. NCBI lineage: Bacteria > Bacillati > Bacillota > Bacilli > Caryophanales > Bacillaceae > Bacillus > Bacillus sp. AY2-1. The sequence goes on from NZ_QPEL01000048.1 coordinate 5,426, forward strand.
CAGCGGAAGCTATTCCTGCCGTTCTCGGTCTAATCATTATAATTGCAATATACAATAAGTTTCGCTTTACTACTCTCTCTTATATCATTATTGCAATACTAGCCATCATAATGTTCATCGGCGGTCATTACACATACTCAAAGGTTCCTCTTTTTAATTGGATAAAAGATGTCTTTGATTTAAATCGAAATCACTATGATCGATTTGGACATTTGTTGAAAGGCTTGTTTACAATTGTGATAAGAGAAATATTATTACGGAAAACTCAACTCACCGAAGGTCCTTGGTTAGTTACGATTTGTATAAGTGTTTCGCTTGCTATTGCTGCACTATACGAAATCATCGAATGGTTAGCTTTTAAAATAGCAAAGGGAGGAACAACAGCAAAAGACTTTTTAGGTATGCAAGGCGATATATGGGATGCACAATGGGATATGTCACTTGCCTTAGTAGGATCGATTCTTGTGTTACTCATCCTTTCGACATTACATAACCGACAATTGAAAAAGAATTGATAAATTTCCAATCTAATAATACATAACTTTTCAGTTCCTTTTTAATTTTTTTATAAAACTATTTCTCGTATTTCATAAAAAAACACTTGGGTAATATTAGGGAATTCCGGTTTGAAAATCAAGAATTATTAGTATAAGTTGGCATCATAAATCCCTATAAAATAGCGCATCATAAAATATGCGAAATTGAAACGAGTGTTTCTTTTTACGATTTTTTTCAGGGGGGACAAAAATGAATATCCTTAATTTTTTGATGTCATCATTCAATTCAAAAAAAATAATTCAACAAATGTTTGAGTTATTCGGAAATAAAAAGAAGAACAATAAAGGATGGATTTGGGTTTCTTTACTAGGATTAGGAACCGTTTTAGGTGTATTAGCAACACGTAATTCAAGCATGATGAAACCTATAAAACATACGTTTCAAGGTTTTCAAAATAAAACAAGATCATTTATTCCATCCAAAGTAAATTTAGCAAATATGGAGTTTGCTGATGAAATTACGCCTAACAACCAAGAGAGACATGGTAATCAAACTAATCATCACCACCATTACAAGACAAAAATCCCATCAAAACAACATTAAATAGATAGCCGGTTCTTTATCTTACAGGGAACCGGTTAATTTATGTCTAAACGTACGCTCTTGTTTTTGGAAATGGTGATCCCAAATAAATCCTTAAAGTAATTACTGATTTATACAAAAAACTGCAAATTATCATTATATATTTTTATATAGTTTTTTATGGCTATATATCATGCTATTTCGGCCTTAAATTGTCCTTCTTTAATGTATCTTATGTAACAGTCTCCCTATCTGATTTTTCCTACGATTAATCTCAGCTCCAGAAACTGTGTAACGGAAACTAAAGAAACATGAAACCAATTAATATAGTAAAAGAACAATTTAAAAATATGTTGAGATTATAAAATGGTGCCAAGAAAGGATTGCTCATTTTATGCTTCTACAGTTCATACAATAAATTGATGAATTTCTAAAAGCGGAACCATATTCGAAAATTTAGGCTGATGGTGTGTGAAGTGAAGATGCTTAGTGTTGTGGAAAATTAGGGAGTTTAAAAGGGGACTTTTTATGAAGAATGAACGAATAGTAACTTGTAATAAAAAAGGAAGTATTGCAATCGTTACAATTCAAAATCCACCAGTCAACACTTTAAGTTTAGAAGTAGTTCAACAATTAGTAGATGTATTAGAGGAAATAGAAATTGATAATGATATTTCAGTCGTAATTATAACTGGAAGTGGAGAAAAGGCCTTTGTAGCGGGAGGGAATATAAAAGAATTTCCAGATTGGATGGGCAAAGGTGAGAAATATGCCGAGATGAAATCATTAGAATTGCAACAGCCACTTAATCAACTAGAGAATCTGTCTAAACCGACGATAGCTGCTGTTAATGGGTTAGCACTAGGTGGTGGATGTGAATTAGCACTTGCTTGTGACTTAAGGGTAATAGAAGAACAAGCTTTAATTGGATTACCAGAAATTACGTTAGGTTTATTTCCTGGGGCTGGAGGAACCCAACGATTACCTAGATTAATTGGAGAAGGGAAAGCAAAAGAGATGATGTTCACAGGGAAACCGATTACAGCAAAAGAAGCAAAAGAAATAGGCTTGGTTAACTACATTACACCTCGAGGAGAGGCGTTAAATAAAGCAAAAGAGATTGCAAGGGATATAAGTAAATTTTCTCTTCCAGCTCTCGCCTATATGAAGTTGGCAATTCGCGAAGGTGCAACAGTACCTTTACAAGAAGGGCTTGAGATTGAAGCTCGTTACTTTGGAAAAGTATTTCAAACAGAAGATGTGAAGGAGGGGGTAAAGGCATTTATTGAAAAAAGAATGCCGCATTTTATAAATAAATAGAATGGGACGAAAAAAGTTATCCAGGTTTATTCTACACTATGCCAACATAGCTGCTGTTTTTAAAGCTATTTACTTGTTTTTCGTAACACCTTTCAGATCTAGTTCGTCTAATAAGTACATTTGTAATAGCTTGTATATTTCAAAAGTGAAAATAAATGAAAAAGCGGAGGAATAGAATGGAAAATGGTACAAATGAAAAGGAAATAAATCAAACGCCTTTAGTAAGTGTATTAATTCCTACGTATAATCGTCCACACTACTTCGAAAAAGCTTTATGTAGTGTATTAGAACAAACGTATCCTAATATAGAAATTATAATAGGAGATGATAGTACAAACGACGAAACAGAGAAAGTGTTACAAAAGTATTTGTATAATCATTCAAATATTATTTATATAAAAAATAGGTCAACACTTGGACAATTTGAGAACTCACTTATGTTATTTCATAAAGCGAAAGGTGAGTATATAAATTTCTTAATGGATGATGATTTATTTCATATAAATAAAATTGAAAAAATGATGAAATACTTTTTAAATGACCTAGATAATGAAATTAAGCTTGTAACATCCCATCGCCAAGTAATGGATGCAGAAGGAAATCTATTGCCAGATGTTTATTCAACGATGCGTTTATTTTATACAGATACGATTATAGATGGGCCACAATTAGGAAATATGGTGATTATGAATCAAAAGAATTATATGGGAGAACCTACAACGGTGTTATTTCGTAAAAGTGATTTAACAGAACCGTATGGTGTGTTTGATAAAAGGCGGTATCTTTGCAACGTAGATATAGCTTCATGGTTATCCTTACTGAGTAAAGGGAAAGCAGTATATATAGCGGAGACACTCAGTTACTTTCGATTACATTCAAATCAGCAGTTAAATGAATCTAATAAAATGATGGATGGGGTAGAAGATTTTTCGCATAGTATTATTGCTGGAGAAAAATATGGTTTCTTATCTTCCGAAGATGAGTTAGACAAAGCTATTACTAATTTTCTAGACTATGCAAGAAGAATTGTCCCATCATCGATATTATATTCATTGGACTACTATCAACAAATCAAGCTAAAGAAAATAAATATAGAAAAGAAAAAACAGCGTATGAATATCAACTCGCACCTCCCAAAAGTCAGTATACTAATTCCCGCCTACAATAGACCTCATTACTTAGAATTAGCCCTTAAAAGTGCTTTGAATCAAACCTATGAAAATATTGAAATTATAATTTCTGACGATAGTACAAATGATGAAGTAAAAGCAATGATCCAACCATACTTAAAAGAATATGAATATATAACATATGTTAAAAATGAAAATCCATTGGTGGCTGAAAATTTTAATCAATGTATAGAGCTTGCTACTGGTGAATATATAAATTTTTTATTAGATGATGATTTATTTCATCATGAAAAGATTGAGAGAATGATGAAATACTTTTTTGAATTAGAAAACATTGCATTTGTGACGTCGTATCGTGAACTGATTGATGAGAATGGAGAGGTATTACCACCCTCAACATTGAATGTGAAAATTGCCACAGAAACTACAATTTTTGAAGGGGAAACACTAGGGAATTATATGTTGAAAAACTTGAAAAACGTAGTTGGAGAACCGACAACGGTTTTGTTTAATCGTAATTTTTTTGGAGGGAAATTTGGTTATTTTAAGGGAAAAGCGTATTCTTCCATTAATGACATTGCAACTTGGTTAGATATGATGAGGAAAGGAAAAGTAGTTTATATACAGGAACCTCTTAGCTACTTTAGACAACATAGTGGACAAAATCAAAAACAAATGCACTTTATATTAATGACAATTGAAGAATGGATTGAATTAATTACAGATGCACATAATAGTGGGTTTTTAAATGCTGAACAAGATTATAAAGAGAGCTTATCTTATTGTTTGGAGAATGCGGGATTTATACTTAAGGATGCAGTAAGAAGTGGAGAACTAAATCAAATTTATAATGAAAAGATAAAAAGCGGGTTAAATAAACTAGTTACTCATATATTTGAGAAAAATATTTGTTATTGCCAATATTGCAATCAACAATTTGAAAAATTTTCCCCTTGGCCAGCACATTATGATTTTCCGAAATATCAATTTGAGATGTGGAATAAAGATACAGGTATCTGTCCAGTTTGCTATTCGATGGATCGAGACAGGTTATATCGTGCGTACATTGAAACGAAAACGGATTTGTTAAGTAGGAATTATACTATGCTTCATATTGCACCTGAAGTGAAGGTAAGAGGATGGCTTAACCAGTTTAAAAACATTACTTATATATGTGGGGATTTAGAACCAAAGGATTCTTTAATGGAGGAAATTGATATTACGAGAATTGCATACGAAAATAATACCTTTGATGTTATTTTATGTAGTCATGTATTGGAACACGTGCCTGACGATGAAAAAGCAATGCGAGAATTATATAGGGTACTAAAGCCAAATGGATGGGGAATTATTCAAGTGCCAATCGTAATGAATGTAGATTTTATTATAGAGGATAAATCTATTGTAACGCCATTATTGAGAAAAATAGCCTTTGGTCAAGAAGATCATGTTAGGATTTATAATCGATCGGGATTTATTCAACGATTAACAGATGCGGGCTTTAAGGTGGAATTGTATAACATAGCTCAGAAACAAGGAATAGAAATTGCTAGGAAATTCGGATTATCTGAAACGGATATGCTCTATATTGCCCGAAAATGATAGAAAGGAATAGATGCATATGGAGAATATTCCTTTTTTACGTGCGTCAATTGTACCTGCAAACGAGTACTCAGATGAATTAGAGCGAATTGATATATCCCACATATATACAAATTATGGACCTATAAATCAACGTTTTGAAGAAACAATTATGTCGGAATTTTTTCAGAACAGGGGAGCAGTTACAACAGTAGCAAACGCAACGCTAGGGTTAATGGCGGCAATTCAATTTAAGAAAAGAAAAAAAGGAAAGTATGCTCTTATGCCTAGTTTTACATTCCCTGCTACTCCATTGGCAGCTATTTGGTGTGGCTTGGAGCCTTATTTTATTGATATTTCATTAGATGATTGGTGTATGGATAAAACGGTACTTTTGGATAAGATTGATGAATTAAAAGAAGAGGTTGCAGTTGTTGTTCCATATGCAACATTCGGATCATGGATGGACTTGAAAGACTATGAAGAATTAGAGAAAAAGGGCGTTCCGGTTGTTGTAGATGCGGCACCAGGGTTTGGATTAATGCATGAGGGTATACATTACGGTCAGAATTTTAGTGGTATGATTGTATATAGCTTTCATGCAACAAAGCCTTTCGGAATTGGTGAAGGTGGTATGATATATAGTCATAATGAGGAAGAGATAAATCAAATTAAAAGAATGGGTAATTTTGGATTTGATCATAATCGTGAATGTACGATGATGGGGTTTAACTGTAAAATGACTGAATATGCAGCAGCTATTGGGATTGCAACGATAAATAAATGGAATCAAAAAATGCAAGAACGAGATCGTATCTCTGAATGGTATAAACAGTTATTACAAAGTACGGGATTACTGAAAAAAGGTTGGCAAGTTCAAAAGACAGAAGCAGTTATTCATCAATTTATGCCTGTTCTCTGTCCAGAAAAAATTAACAATATGCAAGTAATAAAAGTTTTGAAAAAGCAAAAGATAGAAGCTAGATCATATTTTTCACCATCTTGTCACCAACAAGATTTCTTTAAAAACTACAAGTCTACAGATTTAACAAATACAAATAAAATAGAAAAACGAATAATTAGTCTACCTTTATGGGAAGGGATGACAAAAGAAATCGTAGAGAAAATTATAATGTGTTTAATGCAGAAGGTGGTGTCCACAGATGAATAGTTTTTATAGTCAAGAAGAGTTGAGCGAAATTGGCTTTCTATCTGTCGGGGAAAATGTATTAATAAGTAAAAAAACCAGCATATATAATCCAGGTGCTATATCTGTTGGAAATAATGTAAGAATCGATGACTTTTGCATTTTAAGTGGAAAAATTACAATTGGAAGTTATTCGCATATAGCGGCATATACAGCGTTATATGGAGGAGAAATGGGGATTGAAATGCATGATTTTGCAAATATTTCATCAAAAACAATTGTATATGCAGCAATTGATGATTTTAGCGGAAATACATTAATGGGACCGACTGTTCCACATCAATATAAAAATGTGAAAGCTGGAAAAGTTATCTTAAAAAAGCATGCCATTGTTGGTGCGCATTCTATTATCTTTCCAAATGTAGTAATAGGAGAAGGAGCGGCAGTTGGCGCGATGAGTATGGTAAAAGAAAGTTTAGATGATTGGTATGTATATGTCGGGGTGCCCGTAAGAAAAATAAAAGCTCGTAAAAGAAAGATAGTAGAATTAGAAAATGAATTTTAAAAAAACATTAATTCCTGAGTCTTTAAAAGATTTCGCTGCAAATTATCTCCAAAAAATAAACAAAGACATGTGTGTATAAGGGGATATTATACGATTACTAGTAGGTTGCAAAAAGTTAAAGAATTGTGCGGATAAAATTGTGATTTAAACCATAAATTTGCCATTTCGGTAAGGTTATGGTTCTTTTTGTTTGTGGAAGAAAACTTATTATTGAGAGCACTACATGTCCATCGCCACTAAGATAGCCTTAAAGTAGACATAATTTCTTAAAAATGATACTACATAATAGTTAAAAAAATACCTTTGTATCACTCCTGCTTTATATAAAAATAGCAACATGCAATTGTTTATAATCTCCATTGCAAAGGAATAAGATAAGCTATAGAATTTAAAAGTATTTAAATGCCGGATATTGTTTAAATCATTTTAACTAATACTTAAGAGGAGAATACAATGAATAAAATAAAAAAGTTACTTAAACGTAAAACGACTTGGATAATTTTTATTCTTTTCGTACTTGTTTATGTAAATAACAGTTCTTTTTTTGCGAAGAGGGACGAGGGAAATCCTCTTCTTCTTGCTCATCGAGGACTTTCGCAAACATTTAGCATGGAAGGGATTGAGGGTGATACATGTACAGCAGAACGTATAAATAAACCTGAACACTCTTATTTAGAAAATACAATTCCATCTATGGAAGCTGCATTTAAAGCTGGAGCTGATCTAGTAGAGTTTGATGTTCAACCAACTAAAGATAATAATTTTGTTATTTTTCATGACTGGACGCTTGATTGCCGTACTAATGGTAAAGGCGTTACAAGAGATTTTACAACAAAAGAATTACAAGCACTTGATATTGGTTACGGTTATACAGCTGATGGAGGTAAAACATTCCCGTTTCGTGGTAAAGGGATTAATCTTATGCCAACACTTGATGAAGTACTTAACCATTTTCCAGATCGTTCTTTTCTTATTCATATTAAAAGTGATGATGAAAATGAAGGGATCCAATTGGCTACTTACCTCAAGAAACTACCAGCGAAACGCCTTCATCAACTAACAGTATATGGTGGTGATAAGCCGATTGCTGCGATAAGAGAGCACATTCCTAGTTTACGAACGATGTCAAAAGCAACCATGAAAAAGGATCTTCTTACTTATATGGCGTTAGGGTGGACTGGTTACATACCTTCAAGCATGAAGCATGGAGAGTTACATATACCAGATAAAGTAGCTCCTTTGCTTTGGGGATGGCCTAATCGTTTTCTTAATCGAATGGATAAAGCAGATACGCGAATTATCGTTGTAGGAGGAAATGGACTTGGATTTTCAAGTGGATTTGACTCATCTGAAGATATAAAACGTCTTCCAGATGATTATACAGGTGGAATTTGGACAAATCGCATTGACAAAATAGCACCTCTATTTAGCAAATAAGGGAAGACATTAAAAGCGGAGTTTTTTCATGTATTTGGCCATTTGTATTTTAAAAAAAGACCTATTGAAAATATTGAAGTTTGATCTACCGAAAAAACGCTCTGATTTCATATACATTATGGAAATCAGAGTTTTTTTAATGAATGTGACTTATTTAATTTATATTCAAGTAAAAGTCCGACATAGATTAAAAAATAAACTACTAGATGTACAAAATGAGCTTTATCTACATAAGTAACTAAATGTCGATAAGTTTGGAGG
>NZ_QPEL01000049.1:0-48849 GCF_008368965.1 Bacillus sp. AY2-1
AACAATTGGGGTGCAGTTCACTGTTTCATTCAGTTTTACTCTTTTTTCTATTGAATCTAATAATCAAATAGTTTCTTAGAAGTATTAAAAGACGTAAAAAAATGGATTATAAAAATATTAGCTATTAATGAGCGTGTTTTGTAGAGGAAATCATGATTAATCAACACGCCTGACTTCACATATTACTTTTGGTGCCTGATTTTATGAATTCACACCATTCACAAGATTTTCACAGAATTAATGACTATACTAATTAACAGGATGTTCAAATGAAAATGATTATCAATAGCGATTCAATTGAATAAAAGTTAATTTCTAATTCAATCTATGGATGTCATCATTTTCGAAATAAATTACACTATAAGGAGTATACATATGAAAAAATCTATGCTTTTAAAATTAGTGAGTATTCTAGCAATTTTTACTTTAATGTTAGTAGCTTGCTCAAATCCAAGTAATGATACTAAAGAGTCAAAGGCTAATAAAGATAATGGTAGTGATAAGGCAAAAACGGTTGAAATCACTGATGCTCATGGAACTGTTAAAGTCCCTGTAAACCCAAAGAATGTAGTTGCTTTGGATAACAGAACTTTTGAAACTTTATCTGATTGGGGAATTAAATTAGCGGCTGCTCCAAAGGATATCATGCCTGCAGATTCAGCATATAAAAAGGATGATTCAGTTCAAAACATTGGAAATCACCGTGAACCAAATCTTGAAATTATTGCAGCTGCAAATCCTGAACTTGTAATCGTTGGTCAAAGATTTGCTGGTCATTACGAAGAAATCAAAAAATTAGTACCAAATGCAGCTGTTATTGATCTTAATGTTGATGTATCTGAGAAGGCTACTAAGCCTGGCGAAAATTTAGTAAAAGGACTTAAAGATTCTACAGTTACTTTAGGGAAAATCTTTAATAAAGATAAAGAAGCTAAAAAATTAGTAGCTGATTTTGATAAATCTATTGAAAACGCAAAATCTGCTTATAACGGAAAAGATAAAGTTATGAGTGTTATCGTTACTGGTGGGAATATCGGTTTTGCTGCGCCGCACTCTGGTCGTGTTTGGGGACCAATGTATGAAATTTTCGGTTGGACTCCAGCATTAGAAGTTTCAAATTCTACTGCAGGTCATAAAGGTGACGACGTTTCTGTTGAAGCTATTGCACAAACAAATCCTGATTGGATTTTCGTATTAGATCGTGATGCTGCAACATCTGATGCAGCCACTTCAGCTCCAGCTAAGGATGTTATTTCTAAATCACCTGCTCTTCAAAACACAACTGCTGTTTCTAAAAACCAGGTTATTTATGCACCAGAAGATACTTACACAAATGAATCAATTCAAACTTATATAGAGTTATTTGGAAATATTTCAAAAACTTTAGCTAAGTAGTGTAAAGGAGTACGAAGCAGTGTCAAAAAATATAATTTCTAGGGTTGAGAATATTTCTCAACCCCAGTTTTATAATCACAATAAATTATGGACAAAACCTTTTATAATAGCGATTATAGTTGTTCTAATTTTAGGGATTATATCACTGTTTACTGGAGTTTATGATATACGTGGACAAGAGGACGGAATGGAGATGTTTTTCATCACTCGTGTTCCAAGAACAGTTGCATTAATGCTTACTGGAGCTGCAATGGCGATGGCAGGGCTCGTAATGCAACTCATTACACAGAATCGCTTTGTTGAACCTACTACAACAGGGACTATTGAATGGTCAGGCTTAGGCCTGCTTTTTGTGTATTTACTATTTCCTGCCCCAACTTTAGTGCAAAGAATGACTGGTGCAATCATTTTTTCTTTTATAGGAACTATGATTTTTTTTCTATTTTTAAGAAGAGTTAAGCTTCGTTCGTCTTTAATTGTCCCGATTATTGGATTGATGCTTGGAGCAGTTATTTCTGCAGTGTCTACTTTTTTGGGACTCCTTTTTCAAAAGACGCAAAGTATTGAAACTTGGTTCGTAGGTTCATTTGCGAACGTTCAGGTAGGAAGATATGAATATTTATGGCTGATTGTTATCATTACTTTTCTTATTTTTATGTATGCTAATAGATTGACTTTAGCTGGACTAGGAGAAGATGTCGCAACAAGCCTTGGAGTTAATTACAATAGAATTGTTCTTTTTGGGACTGCTCTTATATCTGTTGCAGTTGGAATTGTTGCAGCTGTTATTGGACACTTACCTTTCTTAGGATTAATTGTGCCAAATATCGTTTCAATGTTTAGAGGTGATGATCTTAGGAGTAATTTACCTTGGGTTTGTGTGATCGGAATGGGGTCAATAACTGCCTGTGACATCATTTCTCGAACAATTATACAGCCTTTTGAATTACCTGTTTCTTTAATACTTGCAACAGTGGGAGCAGTCGTGTTTATTACTATTTTATTGAGACAAAGAAAACCAAGGAGGCTACGATGATCACATTAGAATATAGAAAAAAAGAAAATGTCGAAATCGATTCTAGCCTTCATAATGAAAGTAGATCAGCTAGCGCTTTTCGGTCTAAGAAGGAAGCAAGACGTTATTGGATTTTACTGATTACATTGATTGCTTTAGGTCTCCTTTCTTCATATGGACTTTTAGTTTATAACAATCCAGTTCCGATAGATTCACCTTCTTTTATCCCAGTCGTTAAGAGAAGGATAGTAGCTATTGTTGCAATGATTATCGCTGCAGTTTGCCATAGCTTGTCGACAGTTGCTTTCCAATCTATTACGAATAATAAAATTATTACTCCATCGCTTTTAGGTTTCGAATCACTTTATTCAGCAATTCAAACGAGTACAATATTCTTCTTTGGTGCTAGTGCATTAATAAATTTTAATGGAATTGGATCATTTTTATTCCAAGTTGTTGTTATGGTCTTCATGAGTTTGATACTTTATGGATGGTTACTTTCCGGTAAATACGGGAATTTACAACTTATGCTTTTAGTTGGAATTATTATTGGTACCGGGCTAAATTCAGTGTCAACTTTCATGAGAAAACTACTTGCGCCTTCAGAATTTGATATTTTACAAGCAAGATTATTTGGTTCTGTTAATCATGCAGATCCTGCATATTTTCCTATTGTAATTCCTATGATCATAATTGTAGCAGTATTAATTTTGGCTCATTCTAAGAATTTGAATGTTTTGTCACTAGGAAAAGATGTTGCTACTTCTTTTGGTGTTAAATATCAACCTAGTGTAATTTATACGCTTGTATTAGTAGCTATTTTGATGTCCATTTCAACAGCTCTAATTGGACCACTTACTTTCTACGGCTTTTTAGTAGCAACTTTGAGTTATCAGGCAGCGTCAACTTATGATCATAGATACATTTTTCCGATGGCTTTTGCTATAGGATTTTTAATAATGACGAGTGCATACTTTTTAATGTATCATGTATTCCATGCTCAAGGTGTAGTTTCAGTTATTATTGAATTATTTGGTGGAATCATATTCTTAACTATAGTTTTAAGGAAGAGGGCTTTATGATAAAAATTGATAATGTTAAAAAGTTCTATACTGATAAGGTGAAGATAGGACCTTTGGATATTGAAATACCAAAAGCAGGCTTTACTTCTTTAATTGGACCAAATGGCGCTGGAAAGTCTACGACACTTTTGATGATTGGAAGACTTTTAGATATGGATGAAGGTCAAATTCAGGTAGCAAATATGGATGTTTCTGAATCCAAATCAAAAGACTTAGCAAAAATTTTGACTATATTGCGACAAGAAAATCATTTTGTAACTAGGCTTACTGTTAGACAATTAGTTGGATTTGGGCGCTTTCCTTATTCAAAGGGAAGATTGACTAAAGAAGATGAGGTTATCATTTCTAAATATATTGATTTCTTAGATTTAACTAGTTTAGAGAATAGATATTTAGATGAGCTTTCTGGTGGTCAAAGACAAAGGGCATATGTAGCGATGGTATTGTGCCAAGAGACGGAATATGTACTTTTGGACGAACCTTTGAACAACCTTGATGTTGCTCGTTCTGTTCAAATGATGGAGCATTTGAGACGTGCAGCTAATGAATTTGGACGAACAATTTTGACTGTCATGCATGACATAAATTTTGCGGCTAAATACTCTGATAAAATTTGTGCTATGAAAGATGGACAAATTGCTGCTTTTGGAACAGTAGAAGAGGTTATGGATCCAACACTTTTGACAGATATTTTTGAAACAAAAATAGAAATTATTAATGGTCCTTATGGGCCAATAGCAGTTTATTAGTTATAAAATGTCTTGCGTAGATTATGCAAGACACTCTAGTTGAAGTTGCTGTCTGTATTTTATAGGCAGCAACTTTTTTTATGTGATTACTCATAAAATGCAAAAGAATGCTTCACCTTTTCAAGTATGTACCAAACGAAAAAAATATCTCTGTATAACTTTTTAAAAGAATTCAGTTTGTTTTTGATATGTAATATTGCATATCAGAGTGTATTGATAAAAGTGTAAGGTGTCACTATAATGAGGGCATAAAGATAAACCACATTATCGTAGCAAGAAAAAGGAGGAAATAATATGGAAATCGCAATGGCAGTTTTAAAATTTGTAGGTGGCGTAATCCCGTTAATTCAAGAACTTTTAAAAGCATTTATGTAAGTTTATTAATTAGCTATCATTTATCAATCATTATCATATTTTACTAAAAAAAGAACGGGGTGATTTTTCTGAATATTAAGAAAAACACTAAAAGAAGAAAGTTCCTTGCATGTTTATTAGTTAGTTTATGCACTATTAATTATTCATCTATTTCCTTCGCAGAAACACAAGCAAGTAATGTAACTGATGTAACTAAAAATGCTAGTGGCATTGATACTGGTATAGCAAATCTTAAATATAATAATCAAGAGGTTTTAGCTGTAAATGGTGATAAAGTAGAGAGTTTTGTTCCGAAAGAAAGTATCAATTCAAATGGTAAATTTGTAGTAGTGGAACGCGAGAAAAAATCACTTACAACGTCACCAGTCGATATTTCAATTATTGATTCTGTAGTGAATCGCACGTATCCAGGAGCTGTACAACTTGCAAATAAAGCTTTTGCAGACAATCAACCAAGTTTATTAGTGGCTAAGAGAAAGCCTTTGAATATTAGTATAGACTTACCTGGCATGAGAAAAGAAAATACAATCACTGTTCAAAATCCGACATATGGTAATGTAGCTGGAGCAGTAGACGATTTAGTATCTACTTGGAATGAAAAGTATTCTACAACACATACGTTACCTGCAAGAATGCAGTATACAGAATCTATGGTTTATAGTAAATCACAAATAGCAAGTGCTCTTAATGTTAACGCTAAATATCTTGATAACAGTCTAAACATTGATTTTAATGCGGTTGCAAATGGAGAGAAGAAAGTGATGGTAGCGGCATATAAGCAAATATTTTATACGGTAAGTGCTGAACTACCTAACAATCCATCCGATCTTTTTGATAATAGTGTTACTTTTGACGAGTTAACTCGGAAAGGTGTAAGTAATTCGGCTCCACCTGTTATGGTTTCAAATGTAGCTTATGGTAGAACCGTTTATGTAAAATTAGAAACAACATCTAAGAGTAAAGATGTACAAGCTGCTTTTAAAGCCTTACTTAAGAATAACAGCGTCGAAACGAGTGGACAGTATAAAGATATTTTTGAAGAAAGTACCTTTACTGCTGTAGTATTAGGCGGAGATGCGAAAGAGCATAACAAGGTTGTTACTAAAGATTTCAATGAAATCCGAAATATCATTAAAGATAATGCTGAATTAAGTCTTAAAAATCCAGCATATCCAATTTCATATACAAGCACTTTCTTAAAAGATAATGCAACTGCCGCTGTTCATAACAATACAGATTATATTGAGACGACAACTACAGAATATTCAAGTGCTAAAATGACACTTGATCATTACGGTGCTTACGTTGCTCAATTTGATGTATCTTGGGATGAATTCACATTTGACCAAAAGGGTAACGAAGTACTAACACATAAAACATGGGATGGTAGCGGAAAAGACAAAACGGCTCATTACTCTACAGTTATCCCTCTTCCACCGAACTCAAAAAATATAAAAATTGTAGCAAGAGAATGTACAGGTCTTGCATGGGAATGGTGGAGAACAATTATTAATGAACAAAACGTTCCATTAACAAATGAAATAAAAGTTTCAATTGGAGGAACAACATTATATCCAACTGCTAGTATTAGTCATTAGTTATAAAAAAAGCGCCCTATAAGTAGGGCGCTTTTTACTCTTTCCAAAATTGTTCTAATAGAATGACAAGCATGGTACCCACAAGTAAGCCATTACTTAAAACATATTGTAAGGAAGAAGGAACTCCGCTAAATGCACTTTCTGGAAGAAACAATATTCCCAAACTGATTAATAATGAAATTCCTAATATAGTTAATCGGCATTGATTTAATTCTTCACGTAAAATGGATTGAAATGAAATGCCTATTACTTGGACAAATGTAGCTAAAAGTGCAGCATTAGCAATAGGTCCTGGTAGCAAGGATATAAAGTTTACAATTGAGGGAATAAAAGAAATTCCTGCTAATATAAGACTTGCTATAAGGAACGACTTCACTTTTCTTTGTCCTGTTAGTTGGATAAATCCTGCTGATGCAGGTAATGGTACAATTCCAATTGTAGAGAACAACGACGAGATAATATGTGATATACCTCCGACCCATACACCACGGTTCAGTGTTTGCTTTTCATTTTCTTTAGATAATGGAGCCACTTGTTTTACAGCCGAAATAGCAGCGATTGTATTTGCAACTAAAAGAAATGTAAATAAAGTTGCAGTTAGAGTCATTCCAATATCGAATCTAGGTGTGCCCCAAGCAAATATCTCTGGTAACTTAACTAGCGTTGTATGCGAAGGGATATGAGATGATTTTCCTAATACTGCATACAAAAGCCAACCACATGAAATTCCAAGTAACACAGCGTAACTTTTCATCCATCCTTTCCCTTTAATTGATAAGAAAGTAATAAGGGCAAAAACAAAGAGAGCAATAGTAGTTGTTGTATAGTCAGGATGGGTTGCAGATCCTTGTAATCCTATCATTCCTTTTAGTAACACACCACTAAGCTGAAGAGATAATATTAAAAGAAAGGTTCCTGTAACCAAGGGTGTAAATAAGCGTAAGATTCGATGAACAAGCCCTGTTATACCAAGAAAGAAGAGTAATATACCTGCAATAATTAATCCGCCTTCTAAAAGTTGCAATACGTCTTTTGCACTTTGTCCCTGATGCATAGCGACTTGTCCCAATATGACAAATATACTTACCCATGAACCGGCTGGCCCGTCCGCAATGGGGTAACGATGCCCAAACCACGCTTGTAGAAACGAACTTACTCCCACGACTAAAAAAGTCCGCTGCATTAATGTTGAGACATCCTCTATTGGTAAATGGAATATGCCACCAATAATGATAGGTAACGCAATTGCATTTGCTAATAGAAACACAAACCATTGTAGAATACTAAAACTCGTATCAAAGTGTTTTTTATTCATATTATTCTCCTTTGCCGAAAAAGAATCTCATAGTAAAAATCCATCCTTTCTACACAGTTAGATTAAAAAGGATAGATTTATTAAATCTATAAAATTATTTTAATTATATAGATAGATTTTTAATTAATTACCATGTACGGAATGGTAAGAATTTCCCATTAAGTGTAATCACGATACGAGGATCGCCACCTTTTGGATCTTCTTGTGTATCCACACCTAGGTTGAAGTTAATCGCACTCATTACACCTTCGCCCGCTTTTTCTAAGATTAACTCTCTAATAGTTGGTGCATATTGTAACATCATTTCATATAAACGATATGCAATCGGGTCCGTAGGAGGCATTTCCATCACTTGGCCGCGAAGTGGAACTACTGTTAATGATTGAACTACTTCTTCATCTAATTTTAATAGTTTACCAATTTTTTCTGCTTCTGGACGTGTCATTGTAGCTTGTCCTAATAACGCTGTTACAACCCAAGTCTCAGAGTGTTCACTTACTTTTGCAATTTCTTCCCAAGTTAACCCTTTTTCAATTTTTGCCGCTAAAATTTTTTGCGTAGCTTCTTGTCTATTCATATCTAATACTTGTTTTTTCATATCTCATAACTTCCCTTCATATACGTGATAATTATTATTTTGTTTTACTATTTAACGCTTTATATCCATCAACCACTACATCTAATTTACCTGTGTGAGGGTCAATAACTAAACCATGTACAGGAACATCTTTTGGGATAAGTGGATGATTTCTTACTAAATCAACATTAGCTTGCGTTGAGTCGCAAACATCATCGAATCCGAATAACCATTTTTCAAGGTCAATACCAGCATATTCAATTGCTGATAAAATTTCTGATGAAGCTACTCCGCGATCTAATATTTTTTGAAGTGTTCCTTTTGGATTCGTTTGGCTCGCGCCACATCTATGATGTCCAATAAGGAAGATTTCATCTGCATTTAAATCGTATACTGATGCTACAACACTTTGCATAACACTATCGAAAGCAGAAGCAATTTTACCACCTGCATTTCTGATAACCTTTGCATCACCATCGTGTATATCTAAAGCTTTTGGAAGTAGCTCAATTAAACGAGCATCCATGCAAGAAACAACAACCATACGTTTTTTAGGCATTTTTGTCGCTTCACGAGGAGCGTATTCCTTATTTTCTACAAAATGTTCATTGAACGATAGAATTTCTTGTAATAACATATTTGTAACCTCCTTTAAATCTAGATGTATTTTTTTGTTGTGTCCTCTGTGTTATAAGTAAATATAGCTGATAAATAATGTGATGTAAGAGGATAAACTAAGTATAGTGAATTGTATCGATAAGCAGAATAAGTTGGCGAAACACTTTCGGGCTTTCTACTTTCACGGTGAAAGGATTGGTTTATATCATTGATCAAACAGATTTTGAGATACTGAAATTATTAGGAGAAAACTCAAGAATACAATGGAAAGAACTTGGCCAAAAAATACATATGACGGGGCAAGCTGTAGGAAATCGAATTCGAAGATTAGAGGATTTAGGGATTATTGAACAGTATACAATTGCAATAAACCGAATCAAATTAGGACAAGTAGTGACTGCATTTGTTACTTTGTTCGTAACAACGGCTAATCACCAAGAGTTTATGAATTTCTTTCAAGGAGAAGAAGGGATTTCTGAAGTACACCGTATAAGTGGTGAGGGGTGTTATTTATTAAAAACACATTTTGCTTCCAACGAAGACTTAGATAACTTTCTAGGACGACTATTAAAATACGGGAACTACCGTGTTAACTTATCAATAGGAAAGTTGAAATAAGGTTTCTTTTCTTTGGAGGAGATAGTAACATTATTTGCTAAACTTTATTTGTATAGAGATAATGAAGTCGTTTAATGTTTATCTTAAATAGTCAGAGCCTTACTACAATTTATGTGTAGTAAGGCTTTTTAAAGTTGTTATATTCAACAATTAAGCTGAAGTGTTGAGGGGGGATATGAGACGATTTCTTTCAAGAGAATCATAAATGATTTTGTCTTAAGAAAGATCTTGCAACTCAGTACAGGATCTTTAATTAAACGTTTTTAAAAGCTAAATTGTGGTTTCATATCCCCTTTATAAGGTTCATGTTCAACGAATATAGTTATATCCTTACCAGCTTGGTCTTTACCAGTTCTTTTATACGTAAATTTATTCTTATTTAGTTCAGTAAGTTCAAGAGCAGCACCATATTTATTATTTCCAATTGAAACATGGGCTCTTATTTTATTTTCATGTACAACATCGAAGTAGCCATAATCACCGCGGCTTTGACCTGTTTCGCTATTGAAGAACTCATATTTATTAGATTTGTCATCAAATTTTGCTAGACTTATAAAATTCGAATTAAATTGTGTTACATCGTTACCAGCTTCGTCTAATACCTTTGTTCCGTGCCAAAGGGTACCGCCTAAAATTTTATCTCCATCAACATTTTTAACAATATCTCCTGTAGTCGTGTTCAGCTGCTTGTCCGGATCAGTGAAAGAAAGTTCTTTTTCTTTATATGGAACATGTTCAACGAAAACTTCTACATCTTTACCGTTAGCGTCTTTCCCCATTCGTTTATAAGTAAATACATTTTTATTTAGTTTTGTCATGTCAACGACAGCTTGATACTTCATTGATTCTGAAATTAATATTCTCTTCTTCCCATCATTTGTGACAAAGAAAGTTCCTTTATCGCCACGACTTGCACCTGTTTTAGCATCAAAAAATTCATATCTGCCTGACTTCGCATCATATTTTGCAAGACCAATGAAGTTTGCATTCTCTTTTGTTAAGTCATTCTTATCTTTGTCATACACTCGTGTACCTTGCCAATTTGTCTTGCTAAGAATATTAGCCATTTTTTGCCCTTTAGTTAATTTATTTTCCTTTTTTGTTTCTTTAGCAACTTGTTCTTGTTTTTGTTTACTATGATTTTCTTCAGCTTTAGTACCAGCACACCCTGTTAATGCTAATGTGAATCCGAGCAGTACGGATGATAGTGCTTTTGTTTTTTTGTTCATGTTTTATCGTCTCCTTATTTTATGATTTTAAGTAGTACGGTTTGCGATTATAGTAGCAGTGCGTCATATATGAACTTAGTTGCTACGTTTCTTATGTTAATACCCGACTATAAACTGCCTCTAAATAAAACATTAAAAAAAGATAAACTAATTCCTAAAAAATGTTCATATTTATAAAAAATCGCTAGCTTGTTGTAGTGCCTACGAGTAATCCAACAAATACATTGTAATGAAGAAGGAAAGTCGCTAACAATAATGTAATTCCTAATGGAGCCAATCGATTGTATTGCAAAATTTTCGAGCTAAACTGTAGGGGAAATGAAGATTTTATAGAATTCGTTTCGTATAGGAAGGGGATGTCCATGTTTGATTCAACAGATTTTAAGATTATACAATTACTACAAGAAAACGCTAGAATGAACTGGAAGGAAATTGGGGAGATAGTACATTTGACTGGTCAGGCTGTCGGGAAACGAATTCATAAATTAGAAGAGGCAGGTGTCATTCAAAAATATACGATAAATATCAACAGGGCTAAGCTAGAAGGATCTATTATGACCTTTGTTACACTATTTTTGCATGCACCGCACTATCATAATCAAATTCAAAAATTTTTTGAAAAAACGGACGTAATTACTGAAATGTATCGTATAAGCGGCGATGGGTGCTATGTCATGACTCTTCACACATCTTCGCATCAGCAATTAGAAGAGACTCTTGCAGATGTTTTACATTATGGTGATTATCGTATAAATACTGTCATTAAGACAATGGAAAAAAAGAAAGAATAAGATACTTATCCTTTCTTTTTTTTTGAACTGTAATTTTTTATTTGCTCTTGTTTATAAAACAGTTTGCTGACATGACTGTTGCATAAATATCACCAAACTCTAATGCACTCATGAACGATTGATGAGCGTGTACTGCGGGGATTAGATTTCCTTGAAATTCTAAATCTTTTGTTGTACAAGCATCTTCAATTACAATACATTGAAATCCGAAGTCACTGGCAGCGCGTACTGTTGCATCAATACATACATGAGTCATCATACCGCAAATGACTAGTTGATCTATTTTTTCTGTCTTTAATGTTTCTAATAAATTTGTTCTTAAAAAACTGTTAGGGTGATGTTTTTGAATGACTCTTTCGTTAGCAATTGGTTGTACATCATCATAAATTTGAACACCTATTGTATCGGGTAAGAAGAAAGTAGCCCCTTCATTGTTCGCAATATGTTGTACGTGAATAACTGTTTTATGCTTTTCGCGAAATACTCTCAAAACTTCTTTCGCTTTTTGTGCGGCTTTTTCAGGTTGATGTAATTCCATATTGCCACCTTCAAAGTAATCATTTTGTATGTCGACTAATAGTAACGCTTCGTTCATAGTTAATCCCCCCACATATATTTGTACAGTACGTTGTTTGTACTGTACCGTTATTATATAAAGTGTAGGTATGCGGAAGTAATAGCGTTATGAAACGATTTTAACGTATATAGTTTCATTGTGAAAAAGGTGAAAGTTGGTATAGGCACAAATGGATTTTGTGGAATTCACGGCAAAGTTATAGGTAGAGTGGCGTTGTAGGATAAAAACCATAACTTTGCTGGAGGATCGGGTTATGGTTTTTTTTATGAGGAAATGCGATTTTAAGTTTTTGCTGAAGATGTTTTTCTAGGATATGCTGTGAGTGATTGAAGTGAGGTAGTGTCGGATATTGTCGACCGATCGATATATTAGAAAAATCGTTGATATATTGTGAGTTATGATAGATATATTGGAAAAATCGTTGATATATTGCTAGTTGTGATAGATATATTGAAAAAATCGTTGATATATTTGTAAAGGGGTGTTTGAGGTGATTGTGAAAGAAAGAAAAATACCGATTTATATAAGACAGTTAGAAGCGCTTCTTAGAAGGTTACCTGTATATCATCCGAAACGAAATATAATTGGAGAAAACTTGGCAAAACACATGGCGGGGTATAAAGGGGAGCAAGCGATTGATTATCCACTTAGTTTTATTTCTGAGAAAGAGTACAGTGTTTTACATGATGTTCGCTTATCTAATCATGATCAATACTTTCAAATTGATACTATTATCATTTCCACAAAGTTTCTTCTGTTTCTTGAGATAAAAAATATAGCAGGTACATTAATATTTGATACAAAGTTTAATCAACTTATCCGAATAACAGAAGGAAATTCAGAGGGATTTCCAGACCCTGTTTTACAAATAAAAAGGCAGGAAATACAACTTAAAAAATGGTTAAGCTTACATGGATTTTCTTCTAGTCTTCCAATCGAGTCCCTCGTTGTTATTAGCTCGCCTCGTACCATTATAAAATCTTCAGATGACAATCTTCTTCATACAATTATTCATAGTGCAAATCTACCTCATAAAATAAAGTAGTTTGAAAGTAAATATAAGAAAAAAGTTATAGATAATGTAGATAGGCTCATTCATCAAATAATAGCGGAGCATTCTCCACTTCAACAAAATATACTTGAGCAATATAAAATAGAAAAAGAGGAGTTGCTAAATGGAGTACAATGTGAGAAATGCTTAGTTATTCCAATGGTTAAAGTTAAGAAGGGTTGGCGTTGTACAAGTTGTAAAGATTTTCTAAAAGTGGCGCATGAGGGTGCTATACGAGATTATGCATTGCTCATTAGTACGACATGTACGAACGGTAATTTGAAAGAGTTTCTCCATGTTTCGTCAGGTATGGTTGTAAACAGAATTCTCCACACACTAAATCTGGCCTATACTGGCAACAACAAAGGACGAATATATGATTTAACTTCTTTCCAATCGTAATTTTGCTATAATAAATAAGTACTTATACGAAGGGGAGTTTAAAGATAAAATGAAGTCGTTTAATATCGATCATGTTATAGCTAGTATTTTGCAATGGATATTAAATATAGCTTTAATTATATTATCCATTGTGTTATCGATTTTCTTAGTGAATGAGACGATCACGTTTGTGCAGTATATTTTTTCGTCAAAAGAGTATACGTCTTATAAATTGGTTGAAAGTATCATCGTCTATTTCTTATACTTCGAGTTCATTGCATTAATTATTAAGTATTTTAAATCGAATTATCATTTTCCGTTACGTTATTTTATTTATATCGGAATTACGGCTTTAATTCGGTTGATTATTGTGTCTCATGAGGAACCGATGGAGACGTTATTATACGCAGGAGCAATTCTTGTTTTAGTTATTGCTTTATACATATCGAATATGAGAGATTTGAGAAAAGAGTAGTAGTGCAGACGTAAGTTTGCACTACTTTTTTATGTGGAATTTTCCACCCTATGATTTTGGGGCTGTAATCAAATGAATAGTGTCAGGACATTCTAATTTATAAGTTACTTTGTTGTCTTCAATATCTTTCTTTATCTTTTGACATGTA
Source organism: Bacillus sp. AY2-1 (assembly GCF_008368965.1). NCBI lineage: Bacteria > Bacillati > Bacillota > Bacilli > Caryophanales > Bacillaceae > Bacillus > Bacillus sp. AY2-1. The sequence goes on from NZ_QPEL01000049.1 coordinate 13,995, forward strand.
GTATTCGAATATTGTATCTCTTGGTTTTCATTATGTTTCTCATTTGTTTTTGTGTAGTCGACATCATAATAGACGGAGGTAGATTCCTTTTCTTTTTTTACAGTTAAATCAATAATAATAGGCTCGTTCTTGTTATTAAATTTAGTAATTCTAACTGAATCGTCTTTATTTGAATTATAGTTTTTTACGAAAGTATCTAATTTCTCTATGTTATAAACTTCATCGTTTTTCTCAATAATATCACCACGTTTTTTGGAAGCCTCAAAAGTATATGGCTCGTTTTTATCGTTTTTTTGCTCATTATTAGTACAACCAATAAGAGTAAATAAGGCTAATGAAATTACAGATAACGCATATTTTCTATAGTGTATTCTCATAGATTCAGCTCCTTTTCTTAATTTTTAACGATGATATATTTATAATTTTATTTTATCTTAATGAGCTTTTTGGAAAGCAAAAAGACTGTTCTTTTTTCGTTAAGTTACTGTAAATACCTACATTCTTTATTAATTAGTTATAAATTTCGGCATAATATTTTTACATTAGTTTTTACATCTTGACCTTCAAGTTGCTTGAAAGTTTACAATGAAATTAGGGCGTTTGAAATCGAAAAAAATTGAGAAATTAAGTGAAGAGGTTTCTTTTACTTGGAGGTTATAGGAATGAATCAGGAATTGAAGTTACGTCCATTAGAACGAGAAGATTTAAAGTTTGTACACGAACTGAATAATAATGCCCATATTATGTCGTATTGGTTTGAAGAGCCGTATGAGGCATTTGTGGAGCTGCAAGACTTATACGATAAACATATACATGATCAAAGCGAACGCCGATTTATCGTTGAGAAAGACAATGAGATGGTTGGATTAGTTGAGTTAGTAGAAATCGATTATATTCATCGTAGAACAGAATTCCAAATTATTATTGATCCAAATTATCAAGGATATGGTTATGCAGCAGAGGCGACGCGTTTAGCGATGGATTACGCTTTTTCTGTATTAAATATGCATAAGATTTATTTAGTTGTGGATAAAGAAAATGAGAAAGCAGTCCATGTGTATAAAAAGGTTGGATTTATAGTGGAAGGCGAGCTTTTAGACGAGTTTTTCGTTGATGGTAACTATCATAATGCGATAAGAATGTGTATGTTTCAGAAGGAATATTTTAAAAATAAGTAGTTGAATGATTTGGAGGTAATGTTGACGCTTCGTAAAACTGTATGCTAAAATCCCTTTTAAGTATTAAGGAAGGTGCAGAACATGCTTTATATAAAATTTGTAAAACTCATTAGAAAACTTTGCTCCGCACAAATGTATACGGTGAAGCGTTGTACGGAGCTTAATCAAGGGGCATAAATCCCTATATTCATCGACTGAATAACTTTTCTAAAAAAGTATAGTTTATCTATGCTTATTTGGTTATGGTTTTTCAGTTGATGTATAAAATAGATTAAGGGGCCATAGACAATGCTTTGTCTATGGCCCTTTGTGTATATTATTCCGATGAGTATTTACTGTAAATTGGAGTAGTATAGGAAAAACCACGAAGCAGAGGGCTAGTGTCGAATGACGCTATCTCTCTGCTTTTTTTAATTTCAGGAAAAGAGGAATAAAAATGAGTTTACTTAAAGTTGAAAGTTTATCACATAGTTTTATTGATAAAGTATTATACGAAAATGCTTCTTTTGATTTGCATAAAGGCGAGCATATGGGAATTGTTGGACAGAATGGTGCAGGGAAAAGCACATTAATGAAAATATTGGTGGGAGAAATTATTTCTGATAAGGGAGACATAAAGTGGCAACCCAATATTCAAATTGGACATCTTGATCAATACGCAGAAATTGATGAGGGTTATACCATTTCACAATATGTAAAGAGAGCCTTTTATGATTTGTATGAAATGGAAAAGAGAATGAACAAGTTATATGAAGAAAGTGCGATGACTGGAGATGAGAATCAACTACTAAAAGCAGCTGAAATGCAAGAGCAGCTTGAGGCTCGTGATTTTTATTCAGTAGACAGCGTAATAAATAAGGTGGCAGCCGGTTTAGGTATTGATGCGATTGGGATGGATCGTGTTATTGGTGAATTAAGCGGAGGGCAGCGTGCAAAGGTAATTTTAGCAAAGCTTTTATTAGAAGAGCCTACTATTTTATTACTAGATGAACCGACGAATTTTCTCGATAAGGAGCATGTGGAGTGGCTTGCTAATTATTTAATGAATTTTGAAGGAGCGTTTATTGTCGTATCACATGATTTTGATTTTCTGGAAAAGGTAACTTCTTGCATATGTGATGTAGAGTTCGGAACGGTTAAGAAGTATTACGGAAAATACTCAGATTTTGTAAGACAAAAGGAGCATTTGCGAAAAGATTATATTCGCCAATATTATGCACAGCGAAAGAAAATTGAAAAAACGGAAGAGTATATTCGTAGAAATATTGCTGGGGTGAATTCAAAAATAGCGCAAGGTCGTAGAAAACAATTGGAGCGTATGGAAAGAATTGCGCCACCAAGTTTTACTCATAAACCGTCTATTCATTTTCAGGAACTTCCCATTTCAGTTCAGACAGTTCTTGAAGTAAATAACCTTGAAGTTGGTTACGATTTCGCTCTCTTACCAAAATTGAATTTTTCAGTGATGGGTGGGCAAAAACTTGTTATTACAGGGTTCAATGGAGTAGGGAAATCTACTTTATTAAAAACAGTCGTTGGAAATATTGCTAGCATTTCTGGAGAGTTTCACTTTTCAGAGCAAATAAACATTGGATATTATGAGCAAGATTTAAATTGGAGCAATGATTCTTTAACGCCGCTTCAAATTATTTCAGAACAGTTTCCTAAACTGAATATGAAGGAAATACGCCATCATTTAGCTGCGTGTGGTGTGAAGGATACGCACGTTTCGCAAGAAATTCGTACGTTAAGTGGTGGTGAACAATCGAAGGTGAAACTGTGCGGATTATTACTATCACCTTGTAACTTCTTAATTTTAGATGAGCCGACAAATCATTTAGATGCAGAAGCGAAGGAAGCTTTGCAAAAGGCGCTAATTCAGTTTAAGGGCAGCATTATACTCGTATCTCACGAAGCAAGTTTTTATCTTGATTGGGCAGATAGCATCTTTGATATAGAGACAGGATTAGTTAAGGGGGTGTGAAACATATGAGTGAAAACAATTGGAAAACGAAAATTATATTATTTTTGACCGCTCAAACTATTTCGTTGTTCGGTTCCTCTCTCGTGCAATACGCGATTATATGGTATATCACCCTTACAACATCATCAGGAGTGATGTTGACTATTTCAACTGTTTGCGGTTTTCTACCACAAATTGCGATATCTTTGTTTGCAGGTGTTTGGGTTGATCGTTATGACCGTAAAAAGATGATTATGTTATCGGACGGGATTATAGCGATTGCGACGTTAGTTTTAGCAATTTTATTTTTAACAGGATATAAAAGTATTTGGTTACTTTTTATTGTGTTACTCATTCGTTCAGCTGGAACAGGAGTACAAACGCCAGCTGTGAATGCATTAATTCCGCAAATCGTTCCGAAAGAGTATCTGATGAAAGTAAATGGAATAAATAGCAGTATTACATCTTTAATTATGTTTCTTTCTCCAGCAGCAAGTGCGGCGATTCTTTCTATTGCCAGCATTGAAACAACATTTTTTATTGATGTTATTACAGCCATGTTTGGAATTAGTATTATGTTTGTTATTCAGGTCGAAGGACATGTGAATGTAGAGAGTAAGCAAAAATCTAATCTACAAGGAATTAAAGAAGGGTTCTCTTATTTAAAAGAAAATGTATTTATTAAAAGGCTAATCCTTTTATTGATTATCGTCATGATTTTAATAAGTCCAGCTGCTTTTTTAACGCCTTTAATGGTAACTCGTTCTTTCGGGGCCGAAATGTGGAGACTTACTGCGAGTGAGATGACCTTTAGTGCGGGTGCGGCAGCTGGTGGCGTATTGATTGCGGCGTGGGGTGGTTTTCGTAATCGTATGCATACAACAGCGCTAGCTTGTGCATTATATGGACTGCTTATGATTGGACTCGGAATAGCACCGATATTTACTATGTATTTAGTATTTAATTTTTTAATTGGTATAACAATGCCGTGCTTCAATACACCAGTTACTGTGTTATTGCAGGAGAAAGTAGAACCATCGATGCACGGGCGGATTTTTAGCCTTGTACAAATTGCGAATTCATGCGCGCTTCCTTTAGGAATAATAATATTTGGTCCATTGTCGGATATGTTTAGTGTAGAGATTTTATTAATTTATGCTGGGATATTCGTGCTATTTTGCGCAATGTATGTTGTATTAAGCAAGAGGTTTGAAGTGTAAATATTTATGATTTAGAAGGTTTGCGAAGTGATTTAAGATGCTTCGTAAACCTTTTTGTTATTAGTTTAGTCAATAATTATTTATTGTTAAACAATAAATAATTATTGACTGTTAATGTTGTTTTAGATAATATGATGTTAACGATCTAAGGAGAATTACATGAGTAGAGGAGAATGTGAAATGAAAAATAAATACGTAGTAGCTATTTCTTTAATGATTTTAGCGATTATTTCTTTAACTATACATGCTTCAAACAGTAAAATAGGAGCGGATGGATTCCTTGAAGAACCTTTCTTTTTCCTAGTACCGATAAGTTATGTATTGTTCCTTAGTGGTATTGGTGTATTACTATTTGGATTTATTACTTCAAAGCTGAAAAAGGGCAATAGATAGGAGCTACCAATAGGGACAAAACACTCACTATGAAATAGAAACATACCATATGGAAGAAAAAGAATAAGTGAGATGAATCATGATGAATCATTATTTTTATAATGGTAGACAAGTAGGAGCAGCTATTACGCTGGCTGGGGCACAAGGGACAATTCATGCTGTGAATCAGGCTATTCAAATGCAACAACAAGCATATTTTGCACAAATGATGCAAAGTCAGTATATGCCGTATTCACAACTTCCGATGCAAATTGTACATTACGATGTACATCCAGCTGGTTTATTTTCCATTCCATATGGCGGGACATACTTCTTATGAAAGAAAGCGACTGGTTAGAGTCGCTTTTTTTATATTCCGCCTAGCTTCATTCCAAGGAAGGCAAAGGCGATACCAATTATGTAAGTAGCACTTAAATATAAAAGGAAGATGTACAGTTTTTTACGATTGAGAAGCTGAACAGATTCTAATTTAAGCGTAGAAAATGTAGTGAATGCGCCCATAAATCCAGTACCTAATAATAGTTGCCAGTCTGTAGTGACTCCGTTGCCAATTATATATCCAAGTAAAAATGCCCCTGTTATATTAATAAGGAATGTAGCAATTGGAAATTGTGTTTTATTTCTTTTCTTAAACCAATTGCTAATTGCAAATCGTGTAATCGCGCCGAAAAATCCACCTGTTGCCACTAATAAAGCTTCTATCATAAGTGATCACCTTCCGTAAGATGTTTCTTAATTAAGAAATCACCTAGTGTATAGCCAAGACCAGACATAATGAGACCACCAAGTATGCTGCATGATACATATAAGAAAGCCGTATCCCATTCAGAATGATTGATTAGTTGCACAGTTTCTACACTAAATGTTGAAAACGTCGTAAAGGAACCAATGAATCCAGTCCCAATGCCTGTGATAATTTCTAATGGTAAGATGTTTCGCCGAGCGATATAGGTAGTTAGCCACGCTAATAGGAAGCAGCCGAGTAAGTTGATGAGCAATGTAGCTAGCGGAAATGAATGATTCCATGAAGTATGAATAGTAAGACCTAAATAATAGCGAGAAAGGGCTCCTAATATACCGGCTATGCCAACGATAATATAAATCAATTTCTTCACCTCTTTAAATAGCTTGCTCAAAAAAATAGACTCCTACCAGTAGTTATACTGGTAGGAGTCATTAGCTAAGCAGCAGTTATGGCGAACTCCATCGCCTCTGATTATTACATATAGTGTACTAAATATACCGTTTAATTTCTAGTGAGGAGGTGGGTGTAACTTTTCTTTTTTTGATGTTTGAAGGTTTTTTAGTAATTAAAATGAGATCGATTACTTATCAACTAAATATAGTGATATACAGTTTTAATTATGATAAAATGTTTCTTATGTGTGTCGTTTTATTTTATTTGACTGAAAATAAAGAAAAATAAATTCGCGTGAAAAGGAGTCATTTATTTGAAGAAATTTTTAAAAATCGTATTTATATGTGTTTTAGTATTAGCGGGCATTGTAGGAGGATTTCTAGCGTATATGACACTTACTAAAGAACAGCCTGCTGATGTTATAAGCTTGAAGGTGGAGAATAATAAGGAGCGCGTATTAGCGACTGGAAATGAATTTAAAGTTACAACATTTAATATTGGATATGCTGGGTTAGATAAGGATCAAGATTTCTTTATGGATGGTGGAAAGGGATCTGGTTCAAGTAGTAAAGAGCAAACGGAAATTAATTTAAAGAATATGCTTTCGTTTTTACAAAATGAGAATAGTGATTTTGCGCTATTACAAGAAGTTGATATAAAGTCACTTCGTTCATTTGATGTAAATGGACATGAATTTTTGAAAAAAGGATTACCTGATTATGTTTCGTCATTTGGCAAGAACTACGATACGAAATGGGTTCCAGTGCCAATAACAAATCCAATGGGATATGCGGAGGCTGGATTAAGTACGTTTTCTAAATACACTGTTCAAGAAGCGAAGAGGTTCCAGCTGCCTGGAATGGAGCCTTGGCCAAAGCGTTTGTTTGATTTAGATCGAGCAATTGTGGAATATAAAATTCCTGTTAATAATGGGAAACATGTTAGACTCGTAAATCTACATTTGTCTGCTTATGATGAAGGCGGGAAAATTAGAAAACAGCAAGTAGAGTATTTAAAAGAATATATGAACAAGCATTATGAAAATGGTGATTACGTAATAATGGGCGGAGATTGGAATCAATTAGTTTCGAACGCTCAATTAAGTGATCCGAAGTTTGTGAAAGAGCGTCCTGAGTGGTTAGTAGAGTTACCGAAGGATTTTACGGACGGTGGCTTTAAGTGGGCTGTAGATCCGTCTGTTATGACTGTGAGAGATGATGTAAAGAAATATGTAGAAGGTGAAAATTTCGTCACTATTATTGATGGCTTTATCGTTTCACCGAATGTAGAGATTGTAAATGTACAAGGGAAAGATTTAAAGTTTGAAAATAGCGATCATAACCCAGTGAGTGCGGTATTTAAACTGAAGTAATTGATATGTATAAGTAGAAGGTGGGGCTTCATATGGAGTGGTTAAAGAGGACTTGTTTTTCTAACCTTGAGAAAGAATCACAGAAAAATCATTTATTACTGTTTATAACGATTTGTAGTTTCTGCCTTGGGATAATCGCGATTGGGTATTATGGATATATTTTTACAGAGAGAGCAATAGCGTTTTGGATTTGTGGTATTTCTGTCGTTGCATTTGGAACGCTTTTTACTTTTATAAAAAGTATGGAATCAGCGTATAAATATATCATGACATTTATGTTGCTTACCATGTCTTACATCATGGTACAAGCTTTTAATGAAAGCCCGGCTGTATTTCAAATGGTTTATTTTACATTAGCTGTTTCACTTATTTACTTAAGTGAGCGCCTCATTTTAATTCTTGGCGGGGTAGCTGTTGTAATCACATTTATTCTTTGTAGCTATTGGCCGAAGCAATTTTTTGCTTATACAGCCTCGTCTGAAGCTGCTAATTTTGCAAGTTTGTTAGCGATTGTAACAATTGCTATGTGGGGCGTCACGAAAATCGGTTCTAATCTGCTCCTTCGTTTAAGTGATGAGAAGCAAGAAGTAATGAGAAAAGCTCAGGAGCTAGAAGAGACGCAAAGGCTTATTGAAGAAACAGTTGTGAAACTAGATAGTAATTTCAATCATTTAAGGCAAAATATGAATACGTCGATGGAATCGATGAGTGAAATTAATTTTGCCTTTGAAGAGGTAGCAGTTGGTACGCAATCACAATCAGAGATGATGTACCGTTCGGTAGAGGTATTGAATGATATGGAGGGAAATATTGAACAAATCATCTCTCAAGTAAGAACTGCATCGGCTCGTGTGGATGAAAGTTTAGACATTTCAAAAGGTAGTGTACATACTTTAAGAAATTTTGAAGCTAACATGAGAAGTTTAAATGATGTTGTTTCACAGTCTGGAATTATATTTAGAGATTTAATGATGCAATCGAAACAAATTAATGAAATTGTAGATGTAATAACGAATATTTCAAGTCAGACGAGTTTGCTAGCTTTAAATGCAAATATTGAAGCTGCGAGGGCAGGTGAGCATGGAAAAGGTTTTGCTATTGTAGCGAGTGAAGTGTTAAAGCTTGCTGAAGAATCAAATCATTCTGCGGGAAGAATTCAAGGGATTTTGAAGGAGTTTAGTAATCAAGCAAGTAAGGTAGAAGTGCAGGTAGAGAAGTCAGAAAGAGTACAAGAAGAGTGTAACGAAATGTTAGCAAGCGTTTTAACAAACGTAACTGATTTAGGGAAGTTTATTGATGCGATTAATAAAGTAATGCGAGAGGTTGTTATTCATCAAGAAAGTTTCCAAGTTAAAACGACGAATATTGTAAAGGATGTTACGCATGCTTCTAACGTAATTCAGCAAACTTCTACAGCTACAGAAGAAGTGCTAGCGAGTGTGGAAGAAGAAAAACATCGAAATGATATATCGGTGAAGACGTTACATACTGTTAGCGAGCAAGTGAAGTTACTAGAAGATATTCTAGAAAAGTAATATTTCTTGAAAAGGGCACACCATGTGTGCTCTTTTTTCATTTAAATGAATACTTGATAGTAATTTAATTGCTTTTCTGCGCGTTTTCTGCCAAGCTTAAGGAGATAAAGTGAGACTAATACCTACTGATTATTAGTTGAACCTCGCAAATAGCGGGATAAAATACTTCAAAGAAAGAATTATATAGGTGACGAATATGATTGAAGTTAAGACTTCTGAACTTAGTGATGGAGAATTTAATAGAGGTGTATTTGCAACTCGTGATATTAAAAAGGGTGAGTTGATTCACTCAGCACCAGTTATCTCTTATCCGAATGAACAGCATGAACACATTGAAAAAACGTTACTTGCTGACTACGCATTTGAGTATGGGGTAAATCATACGGCATTCCTGTTAGGATACGGCATGTTATTTAATCATGCATATAATCCGAATGCAACGTATGAAATTGTCTTCGAGAATCATACTTTTAACTTCTTCGCGTATAAGGATATAAAAGCGGGAGAAGAAATTTTAATCAATTATAATGGTGAAGTGGATGACGATGAGCTATTATGGTTTGATAAGGAAAAAGAAGAGAACGAAAAATAATTTAATGAGTATAGAAAGAGCACATTCTGTGGAATGTGCTCTTTTTTCATTGATGTAAATAAAGTAAAAAGTACAAAAAAATACCACTTTCTTTTTGTATGGTATAGTAAGATACTGAGGGATAGTGTTTTGAAAAAGTCACATATTTTACAAATTGTTGTCTTTCTGATGACATGTCAAGTTTAGTAGTCCATTTGGGTTGCTTTATTATGCAATATATATTTTAATATGAGTGGCACCTCTTATAAATTAAGAGGTTTATAGGTGTCTCGAATTGATTTTGGGTACACTGTATCCACCACTTTAGGTTCTTTCATGTACGTGGGGATATTATGGGCCCGTATAACGGGATAAAATGAATATAGAAATAGAGGAATCGTAAAATGAATATGCAAGAGGTTTATAAATATTTAAGTACGGTATTGCCTGAAGGACATGTTAAACAAGATGAAATGTTAAAGAATCATACGCATATTAAAGTTGGCGGAAAAGCAGATGTTTTCGTTGCGCCTACAAATTATGATGAAATTCAAGAAGTTATCAAATATGCGAACGAATATAATATTCCAGTTACGTTTTTAGGAAATGGATCGAATGTCATTATTAAAGATGGTGGAATTCGCGGGATTACAGTAAGTTTAATTCATATTACAGGTGTTACTGTAACAGGAACGACGATTGTAGCACAGTGTGGCGTAGCAATTATTGATGTATCACGCATTGCATTAGATCATAATTTAACGGGTCTTGAGTTTGCTTGTGGTATTCCAGGTTCAGTTGGCGGAGCATTATATATGAATGCTGGTGCATACGGCGGTGAAATTTCGTTTGTATTAACAGAAGCTGTCGTAATGACAGGTGATGGAGAGCTACGTACTTTGACGAAAGAAGCATTTGAATTTGGATATCGTAAGAGTGTATTTGCGAACAACCATTACATTATTCTTGAAGCGAGATTTGAACTTGAAGAAGGTGTACGTGAAGAAATTAAAGCAAAAATGGATGATTTAACGTTTAAGCGTGAGTCAAAACAGCCTCTAGAATACCCTTCTTGTGGTAGCGTATTTAAGCGCCCACCAAATAACTTTGCTGGTAAGTTGATTCAAGACTCAGGACTACAAGGTAAGCGAATTGGTGGAGTAGAAGTTTCTTTAAAACATGCTGGATTTATGGTGAATGTTGATAACGGAACAGCACAAGATTACATCGATTTAATTCACTTCGTACAAAAGACAGTTGAAGAGAAATTTGGCGTGAAGTTAGAGCGAGAAGTAAGGATTATTGGAGAAGATAAGGAATAACGAAATACGTATGAAGATATGAATTATTTTAAAATAATATTTGGGTATTGTTGACAATTTGTTTTCAATTCAATATAATGGCTAATAATTTAACAAATAACATACGTTGAAAGAGCCCAGTAGCAGTTTGTCACTGTTAACGAGAGAGCTAGGGGTTGCTGGAACCTAGCACAAACAAACTTGCGAATTACACTCTGGAGTATCTTAGGTAATGCTAAGCGGACTAGCAATCGATATTATTGCTAAGAGTGGTATGAGTAGCTATGCTATTTATGCAAACTGGGTGGTAACACGGTGAATAATCGTCCCTATGTCTATCGTAGACATAGGGGCTTTTTTGTTTTTAAAAAATAAAGGGGATGACAAAAGATGAATATTATTGATGAATTAGAATGGCGCGGCGCCGTTAATCAGCAGACTGACGAAGAAGGCTTACGTAAGCTAGTAGAAGAGAAAAAGATTTCACTATACTGCGGAGTTGATCCAACTGGTGATAGTATGCATATCGGACATTTGATTCCGTTTATGATGATGAAGAGATTCCAATTAGCTGGCCATCATCCTGTTATTTTAATTGGCGGGGCAACAGGAACAATTGGTGATCCGAGTGGACGACAATCAGAGCGTCAACTTCAAACGTTAGAAGTGGTTCAGCATAATGTAGATGCGTTAACAGCACAAATGAAAAAGCTATTTGATTTTGGTGGAAATAGCGAAGTGAAGATGGTAAATAACTATGATTGGACACATGAAATAAATATTATTGAGTTTTTACGTGATTACGGGAAAAACTTTAGCATCAATAGCATGTTAGCGAAGGATATTGTAGCAAGCCGCTTAGATACAGGTATTTCTTTCACAGAATTCACATATCAAATTTTGCAAGCGATGGATTTTCACCATTTATACACGAAAGAGGATGTTCAACTTCAAATTGGTGGTAGTGACCAATGGGGAAATATTACGAGTGGTTTAGATTTAATTCGTAAGTTAGAAGGTCATGAGGCTAAAGTATTCGGATTAACGATTCCGTTATTATTAAAATCGGACGGTACGAAGTTTGGTAAATCAGCAGGTGGTGCAGTTTGGCTTGATCCTGAAAAAACGACACCGTTTGAATTTTACCAGTTCTGGGTAAATACAGATGACCGTGACGTAATTAAATACTTGAAATACTTTACGTTCTTAAAGAAAGAGCGTATTGATGAATTAGCAGCGAAGGTAGAAGTCGAGCCTCATAAACGTGAAGCGCAAAAAGTGCTAGCGGAAGAAATGACGAAATTCGTTCATGGAGAAGAGGCGTTATTACAAGCTGAGAAAATTACAGCAGCGTTATTTAGCGGAGATATTAAATCGTTAACAGCTGATGAAATTGAACAAGGTTTTAAAGAAATGCCAACATTCCATTCTTCAAAAGAGACAAAAAATATTGTAGAGTGGCTAGTTGATTTAGGAATTGAACCATCCAGACGACAAGCACGCGAGGACATTAATAATGGTGCGATTTCTATGAATGGTGAGAAAGTAACAGATGTGGGTACGGATGTTACTGTAGAAAATTCATTTGATGGAAGATTTATTATTATTCGTAAAGGGAAGAAGAACTACAGCCTTGTGAAGTTAGGCGAATAGTTTGTGTGAAAGGGGTGGGAGTAGGAAGAATACTTCCACCCCTTTCATATACACAATTTGGACATAAAATAATCAGTAAATTTAGATAATTAAAAGGGTTATATTATTCTTCTGCCGAATATATAAGTTAGAGAAAATTACGGATAAAGTGAAACTTTAATCAGTGGGGGGATTGTTCCTCCCCACTGATTATTAGTTGAACCAATCGGGCTTTTACGGGCAGTTAATCTTCCGACTTCATCCCTGCATTCACTGGATTTTAAGGTGGAGGTTTTACTGCCCGTTAATGCGGGATAAAAATAGCCCGAACCATGCTGGGCATGATTCGGGCTTATATTCAGATTAGTAAGCTAAGCTGAATAGACCTTTAATATGTGATAAGTAACGAACGTTACTTGCTTCTTTCATTAATGATGCTGGTAAGCCTTTAAGTGGAGTATTGCTTGCTCCAATTGTAGCAACCGCATCTTTACGTCCTAGACTAGCAAGTGTTCCAGAGTTTACAGGTGCGAACTCTTCGAATGCTTTGCCTTCTAGTGCTGCGTATAAGTTGTATCCAATTAACTCACCCATTTGCCAAGCGATTTGTGCAGTTGGTGGGTATGGACGACCGTCTGGAGAGAAGACAACAGCGCTGTCTCCAGCAACGAATACGTCTTTGTGAGAAGTAGATTGTAGGTATGCATCAACTGTTGCACGACCACGGTTAACTTCAAGACCTGATTCACCGATTAATGGATTACCTTGTACGCCACCTGTCCAAACGAATGTGTTAGCAACAAGTTTTTGACCGTCTTTTAAGTCGATCTCATTGCCAGCAACGTTTGTTACAGGAAGACCTGTTAAGAATGTAACACCGCGTGCTTCTAGGCTAGTAGTTGCACGTTCGATTAAGTGGTCTGGTAATACTGGAAGGATTTTTGGACCTGCTTCAACAAGAAGAAGTTTAACTTCTTTTGGATTTACGCCGTGGCTTTTTGCAAGTTTAGGCATAATGTCAGCAAGCTCACCAACTAGCTCAACGCCAGTTAATCCGCCACCACCGATTACGATTGTAGCATCAGCTTCGTTTTTCGTTTTCGCGTATTCACGAATACGGTCTTCAACGTGTTTGTAGATTTTGTTTGCATCAGCAGCAGATTTTAATACCATGCTGTTTTCTTCTAGTCCTGGAATACCGAAGTAAGCAGTTTTACTTCCTAAAGCAACTACAAGTGCATCGTAAGATAAAGTAGTGCCGCCAGCTAGTTTGATTTCTTTGCTATCAACAGAGAATGACTCAACTGTTGCGATTTTAAGATCGATATCTTTGCCTTTGAAAAGCTTTGTAAGTGGCATTGCAATTGCTTGCTCAGCAACGTTACCAGCTGCAAGGCGGTGTAGTTCAGTGATGATTTGGTGTGTTGGGTATTGGTTAATCACTGTAACTTGTGCTTCTGATTTGCTGTAATATTTACGTACGTTTAAAGCGGCAAGAAGACCGCCATAACCAGCGCCTAAGATGACAATTTGTTTTGACATAGTATGATATCCCCCGTCTTTACTAATTGTTGTTATAAGTTAAATTATTTATTGTTACGTTCTGCACTAATTTGAAGATATGCGTTCACAAAGCGGAACATTTTTTGTGCTTGTGGATCTTTTAGTAATTTTAATAGACCGAATAGGCCGATAACTTCAGTACTTTCGTCAGCACGATCTTTCGCTTCGATTGCAGTTGCAGCCATGCTTTTCACTGTATCTTTTACAGGTTCTACAAGCTCTGTAATTGCACCAACAGTGTCGCTTTTTAATACTTCATCAGTAGCAACAGTTTGAGCGAAGTCATAAGACTTAGTTAAAATGTTAACAAGCTCAGTTAATTTTGGAAGCTGTTCTACTAGTGTTGTTAATGATTCTTGTACCTCAGGTTTTAACAACTGATCAAGTACATCAAGTTGTCCTTGGCTAGCAGAAATTTGTACAGTTTCTTGTTCTGGCTTTGTTTGAGTCATAGTTTCTGGCATCTCCAATTCTCCTTTACGATAGCAATACTCTTATTTTTTATAAGTAAGATAGTAAACGTTTACGAAACTTTATGCAAAGTTTCACAAAACACAATAAAATGCCTTTAAATATATGGCAGCAAACAAGCTGACATAGATCTAAAACCACATTTTCTTACCTATTGTTTATGAACTGTCCGATACATGGCTTGTCCGCATAATGGAAAAGCTCCGCTACCGGAAAGTGTATATAATATATATCCTATATTATATACTATATGCACCTATGTTAACATAAAAATGATTCCTAATTATTTGATATTGAGTGTATAACCTAGTGCTGACAAGGTATGAAAGCGTATAAAATATTTTGTTTTAGTTAGAAATGTACATATATATATAGAAAAAAAGGAAAAAACGAACAAATTCATGTTCGTTTTTTCCTTTTTTCCTATTATTCACCTTCTGCAATTAGCATCGATGTATTACCTTCTTTTTCAAGATGACATTCGCCCCAAGTACAAAGAGAGTCAAGAATTGATTCTAAAGACCAACCGTAATCAGTAAGGGAGTATTCTACTTTTGGCGGGACTTGGTTGTAGACTTTTCTTTGAATGACCCCGTCGTCCTCTAATTCGCGTAATTGCTGAGTTAACATTTTTTGTGTAATACCAGGCATTAAACGTTTTAGTTCACTCGTTCTTTTTGTGCCTTTCGTTAGATGACAAAGGATAACAACCTTCCATTTTCCACCGATAACCTCTAAAGTCGCCTCTACAGGAATATTGTATTTCTTCATATGAAACCCTCCTTTTATGAGTAAAGTAAGCTTAATAATACAAATGTTACTTTTTAGTACCTATAGCACTTTAAAGTACGTACTTTTTATCATGTTAAATATGTTTCATAATAGCACATGTGAGAAGCAAGTGAGTAGTACGGTACCAAAAAGTGACTATGTTACTTTTTAGTGCCTATCGTACTTTAAAGTGCGTTCTTCAAAAAAGGAATGAAACCATTCATAATAGCATTTGTAAGTATAAAATATATTTTTTAGAAGATAAAAGGGCCTTTTTATCACACTATTATGATTGGATTTCTTGTAATAAGGAGGAATTCAATTGAGTTCATATACAGTACCATCTTCAGAAGTTCAGACGAATCGAAGAAGTATGTTTGCTTTATTAGCACTAGCAATTAGTGCATTTGGGATTGGTACGACCGAGTTTATTAGTGTCGGTTTACTACCATCTATTTCGAAAGATTTAAATGTTTCGGTTACAACAGCTGGTTTAACCGTTTCTTTATATGCATTAGGAGTAGCGTTTGGTGCTCCAGTATTGACGTCATTAACAGCTAGTATGTCGCGAAAGACGTTGTTAATGTGGATTATGATTATTTTCATTATTGGCAATGGTATTGCGGCAGTAGCAACAAGTTTTACTGTGCTACTTATCGCGAGGGTTGTATCTGCGTTTGCGCATGGGGTTTTTATGTCAATTGGATCTACAATTGCGGCTGCGCTTGTACCTGAGAATAAACGTGCAAGTGCAATAGCATTTATGTTTACTGGTTTAACTGTTGCGACTATTACAGGTGTACCAATTGGAACATTTATCGGTCAACAATTTGGCTGGAGAGCATCGTTTATGGTTATTGTGGCAATTGGAGTCGTTGCTTTAATCGCCAACAGTATGCTAATTCCTTCTAACTTAAAAAAGGGTACGTCTGTATCATTTCACGATCAATTTAAGTTGATTACGAACGGAAGACTATTACTTGTATTTATCATTACTGCATTAGGATACGGGGGAACATTCGTAACATTTACGTATTTATCTCCGTTATTACAAGAAGTAACAGGATTTAAAGCAAGTACCGTTACAATTATTTTGTTAGTATACGGAATTGCAATTGCGATTGGGAATATGGTCGGCGGAAAATTATCAAATTATAATCCGATTCGAGCGTTATTTTACATGTTCTTTATTCAAGCGATTGTATTATTTGTTTTAACATTTACAGCGCCATTTAAAGTTGCTGGATTCATTACAATTATTTTTATGGGACTATTTGCGTTTATGAATGTCCCAGGGCTACAAGTGTATGTCGTTATCTTGGCTGAGAGGTTTGTACCTAGCGCTGTTGATGTAGCATCAGCGATTAACATTGCAGCATTTAACGCAGGAATTGCTCTTGGTGCTTACTTGGGCGGTATTGTAACGAACTCGTTAGGATTAATTCATACGGCTTGGGTAGGCGGAATTATGGTAGTAGGTGCTGTGATTTTAACAGCGTGGAGCATGACATTAGAAAAAAGAGATCAAGTAAAATAAAAGGAGAGAAAATAAAATGAAAAACTTACAAAGTAAAACAGTATTAAATAATGGTGTAGAAATGCCTTGGTTCGGTTTAGGTGTATTTAAAGTAGAAGAAGGACCAGAACTTGTAGAAGCTGTAAAATCAGCGATTAAAGCAGGATACCGTAGCATCGATACAGCTGCAATTTACGGAAATGAAAAAGCTGTAGGTGAAGGAATCCGTGCCGGTATTGAAGCGACTGGTATTTCAAGAGAAGAATTATTTATCACTTCAAAAGTATGGAACGCAGATCAAGGATACGAAGAAACAATTGCTGCATACGAAGAGAGCTTAAAGAAATTAGAACTAGATTATTTAGACCTATATCTTGTTCACTGGCCTGTAGAAGGAAAATATAAAGATACGTGGAGAGCGCTAGAAACACTTTATAAAGAAGATCGCGTACGTGCAATTGGCGTAAGTAACTTCCAAATTCACCACTTACAAGATGTAATGAAAGATGCAGAAATTAAGCCAATGATTAACCAAGTAGAATACCACCCTCGTTTAACACAAAAAGAATTACAAGCTTTCTGTAAAGAACAAGGTATTCAAATGGAAGCATGGTCACCACTTATGCAAGGTCAATTATTAGATAACGAAACATTACAAGCAATTGCTGAGAAACACGGTAAAACAACAGCACAAGTGATTTTACGTTGGGATCTTCAAAACGGAATAATCACAATTCCAAAATCAACGAAAGAACACCGCATTATTGCAAACGCGGATGTATTTAACTTTGAATTAACAAAAGAAGACATGGAAACAATCGATGCGTTAAACGAAAATCACCGCGTTGGTCCAGATCCTGATAACTTCGATTTCTAAGATTAAAGTAAGAAAGAAAAAAGAGTGCTTTTATGCACTCTTTTTTTGTGCATAAAAATATTTTCTAATTAAATACTACTTAGTATTAAGTTTGTTATTAAGGGGCTGTAAATATGAATATAAAGCAATCGTTCAAACTTTTAGCTATGTTTTTAAGTGTCTTATTTGTATTATTCCCACTTCAAAAAGCATTCGCAGAGGTTATGGACCATACAAAGTATGAAATGGATTGGAGTTATAGTAGGTCAAAGAAGAAACCAATCCGAACAGAACTTATTAAAACGGCAGATGGAAAAATTGCATTTTGCTTAAATGTAGACTTAAAATCTCCGAGCGGTCAAGACTTACCAGAAATGGGTAAAGTAGATATTAACGTGTACCGTGTACTGTTGAATGGATATCCACAAAAGAGCCCACAAGAATTAGGGGTATCTGATTGGAGAGAGGCGCATTACGCAACGCAACTGGCAGTGTGGAATGCGTTAAAACAAATTGATGTTAATGATTTAGATTTCCGCAATAAAAATGTAGAGAAAGTAACGAAAGACATCGTTGCAAAAGCAAACGCTAGTGAAGAGTTACAAGAAATTACGATGAGTGTAACTCCTACAGAAGAACAAGAAGCAGTATTAAAAAATGATTTCTTTGAAACAGGTTTATATACAGTAGAAACAAATGCAAAAAGCGGAACGTATAAAGTGCAAGCAACAGGTGCACCAGCGGGTGTGAAGTTTGCAAATGAAAAAGGCGAAACAAAAACAGAATTTAATGTAGGAGAGAAGTTCCGCATTTTAATTCCGAAACAAACACCAGCTGGTGGATTTAGCTTTAAAGTATCAGGAAATTTAACGAAATTACAAGGGATTGCGCATAAAGGTACACCGACTATTCAAAATGCAGTAGTATTACTTGAGCGTAGTGAAGAGAAAACGAGCCCTGAGTTAGCGGTAAGTTGGAAAAAGGCTGAGGCTCCAAATAAACCAAATAAGCCATATACTCCAAATGAACCGCATAAACCGAATCAATATAAAAGGTAAATAAAAGCATTGGCCTATGCCAATGCTTTTTGTATGCGAGGATTAAAGTTATATTAAGAAAATAATAAAATAGATAAAATAGTGTTTTTACAGAGTAAATTATATTTTAAAATAATATAAATATAACAAAATCCTAACGTTACGATTAATAGATTAAATTCACAAAATTGTAATATTATTCTTGGGGGGAGGCTATTAAATACAGGTAAAAGCGTGTAAAATTCAGTTGGAAAAACTACCTATAGATGGTCATATATGAAGAAAATGTAAGGTTTTATTTTTAGATGTATAGATGACGAGACTAAAATATATCTTTTACTATTTTCCTTTTATGTAAGAAGAGAACTCATCACAAGTAGAGCGAAGTGAGGAGGGCGTAATACATAAAAAAATTTACAATATAAGAAAGCGAATACATTTAGAGAAATGCGGTAGTAATTGATATAGGTGCGAGAGGTGTTAGTCTATTCAATAAATGTTTTTATAAAAATAATAGGATTTCTTATTAAATGAATATATAGGATGGTTTGTCTAAAAAAAGGACAGGGGACACAGATTATGTCAAAGCAGAAAAAGAGTAGGGTATTAGTAGCTGGTATTTGTATATCTACATTATTATCACCAGTAGCTTTCGAAGCATCGAAAGGATATGCGGCGCCTTTGGAAGAGAATAAGGGCGGGCAGTTGGAAGAGAGTAAAGAGAATCGTTTGGAGCAGAGAACGTTTCATTTGCCTGGAAAAGGTAGTGTTGAAGAAGAGCAAAAACGCTTAAAAGTACGTTATGTACTTTCAACAAATGAACCAACTGGAATTTATGCTGGTCCAAATGAAGAAATTAAAATTGAAATAAAAGGAACGCAATCTATTAAAGCGTTCATAGGAACGAAGTCATATGATGAAAAAGGGTTTGAAGAATTTGAGTTAAAACCTGGTGAAAATAATATTTCATCTTCAAGAGGTGGAATACTATATTTTTATAACATGAATAATGATGGCGAAGTAACAGCTTCAGTTATTCATGGAGGAAGTCATTTTCCATTATTTGTATTAGGGAAACACACAAAAAAAGATTGGGATGCAATGTTAAAAAAGTATAAAAATCCTTATGCAGTTGAATTGAAGGGTGAGAGAAGTTTAATTACTGCAAGTCCTGAAGCAGTGGCAAACTATATGGGAGAGACGGATCCAGTAGAATTAATGAGGCTACATGATAAGATTATTCGCTTTGAAAATTCTGTAGCAGGATTATCTGAAGATGGTATAGGGGTGTCAAAAGCTCCAAACCACTATATCCAATTTGTTGAAAAGAGAAAACCAGATAAAGATGATTGGATGTTTGCTACTCATTATCATACAGGGTATGTTCCAGAGACTATGGATAGGGTTTTAAATATAAAGAGATTACAAGGAGATGGCTGGGGACCGTGGCATGAAGTAGGGCATTTACATCAGCAAGCTCCTTGGTTTTGGTCAGGTGTAGGAGAAGTAACAGTAAATATATATTCATTATCGGTTCAAAGAATGTTAGGCAATAAATCAAGTCTAGAAGAAGATGGTCATTATAAAAAAGCTTTTGCTTACTTAGATAATCCTGATGCTCAAAAAAAGATGGAAGAATTCGAGAAACTAGTAATGTTTTGGCAACTTGATTTAGCTTATGGAGAGCATTTTTACCCTAATTTACATCAAATGTATCGCTTATTACCAGAATCTGAAATGCCTGCTTCAGATGAAGATAAAAAGCAAATGTTTATTTATATGGCATCGAAAGCGGCTAAACAAAACTTAGTGCCGTTTTTTGAGAAATGGGGATTAGGTCCAAATGATGAGGTTAGAGGGAAAATCGAAAATTTAAATTTACCTAAATTAGAAAAAGAAATATGGAAAGCAACAGATAGTAATATTATTCGTGAAAAACAAGTGAAACCATACGGCGGGCTTCCTTATGGTGAAGCGTCTACTGTGGTACAAGATCTCATCGTTGGTGCGAATTTTAATGAAAATCTAGCAAATAGTCTTGTTCAAAATTTAGGTGAAAATGTAAAAGTAACAGGTAGAATTATGTGGCCGTATTTAGAGGTTGGAAAAAGAGCGGTATTAGTAGAAATTGAGGATGAGAAAGGACAGAGAAATTTCATTTCTGTTCCAGTTAACAGTCTTTATGGAGATACTATGGTATTTAAAGGTTACGGTGATGAGGTAAATTCTGTTATAACGCTCCTTCATGATGAAAAGAAAATCAACGTTTCTTTCGTTGGTAATGAGTTTCATGAGCGCTTTAAAAATGAAAAGTATGTAGGGATTACCTTATATGATAAGGATGGAAATGAAAAGAAAAATATTTCTATAGAAGGGCAAGAAAATTCTAAAAAGGTTGCTTTGCAACTTGAAGGTGTTGAACTTCAATATGGCGATATTATGAAAGTATATCATGCAGAACCAAGTCGTTTCGATTGGTATCAAAGTAATAAACTTGTAGATCAAGGTGGAGCTAAGAATAAAAAAGAAAAGTTCTTTAAGATTACTCCACAAGGATATGAACTAATAGACGGTATACAGGAAGTAGAAGCAGTACCGCAAAAAGTATTAATCGGGGCAGACGCTGAAAAATTAGAAGCGAAAAACTTTGTTCAAGTAAAAGGTGGAGAAGTAATTGGTTTTGTAGAAAAACCAAATACGACAAAGATTGGTGAACAAAAAGTAAAAGTAGAAACGAAAGATCGTTTCGGAAATAAGAAAGTGACGGAAGTACCAGTAGAAGTAACTTATGGAGATAGTTTACTTGTATATGGGTTAAGCTATGATGGTGACGATATGAAATCAATTATAACGTTGCATCATGATACGAAAAAAATGAGTGCGACAGATACGGATAATTTGATTCATGATTACTTTGGAGATGAGAAGTATTTTGAATTCACCTTGTACAATAAAGAGGGAAAAGAGAAGAAAAATATAGAGGTAAAAGGCTTGGAGAATACAGAAGCTTTTGCCAAGGAAGTAAATGGATTAGCATTTGAATATGGAGATGTGGTGAAAGTATATCATGCAGAATCTTCACGCTTACATTGGTATCAAAAAGGTTTATATGTGGGAGAAGGAAAAAATAAAGAAATAAAAGAATTATTCTTCAAAATTACTGAAAATGGATTTGAGAGATTAGAAGCTCTGCAAGAAGTAACAGCAGTACCACAAAAAGTAGTTATTGGAACTGACGTTGAAAAATTAGAAGCAAAAGATTTTGTGCAAGTCAAAGACGGAGAAGTAGTTGGATTTGTAGAAAAACCGAATACGACAAAGATTGGTGAACAAAAAGTAAAAGTAGAAACGAAAGACCGTTTTGGAAATAAGAAAGTAACGGAAGTTTCATTAGAAGTGGTTTATGGAGATAGCATTGCATATGCAGGAAATGGCGATGATATTGCTTCAATTGTAACTTTAAAGCACGAAGAGAAGAGATTCCATGCAACTGATATGGATAGCGAAATTCATGAGTATTTTAATAAAGAGCTATACATGGGGATCGCGTTATACGATGGAGAAGGAAAAGAGAAAAAACATGTAACAGCAGAGGGACAAGAAACATCAGAGAACTTTGCGAAGCAAGTGAATGGTATACAGTTCGAGTATGGAGATGTAGTGAAAGTATTCCACGCAGAACCGGATCGTTTGAAATGGTATCAAAATAATACACTTACTGGTCAAGGTGAGAAAAAAGGAACAAAAGAACTATTCTTCAAAGTGACAGAAAAAGGTTTTGAGAGAATGGACATGTTGCAAGAAGTCACAGCGAAACCTCAACAAGTAGTAATCGGAACAGATGTTGAAAAATTAGAAGCGAAAAATTTTGTTCAGGTGAAAGACGGAGAAGTAGTAGGATTTGTAGAAAAACCAACTACAGCAAAAGTTGGAAAACAAACAGTAAAAGTAGAAACGAAAGATCGCTTTGGTAATAAGCAAATAACAGAAGTGCCAGTAGAAGTGATTTACGGAGATAGCATTATGTTCTTCGGTACATGGCACGACGAAACGAATATTAAATCGATTGTTACATTAAATCATGAAGAAAAGAAATTCAGTACAACAGATTCAGAAGGTCCAATGCATACTTCATTTGCAGATGAGAAGTATATGGGAATGACTGTGTATGATAAGGATGGAAAAGAGAAGAAAGATTTATCAGTAAAAGCATCGGAGAATACGAAAGTATTTGCAGAACA
Source organism: Bacillus sp. AY2-1 (assembly GCF_008368965.1). NCBI lineage: Bacteria > Bacillati > Bacillota > Bacilli > Caryophanales > Bacillaceae > Bacillus > Bacillus sp. AY2-1. Next base: position 36,753 of record NZ_QPEL01000049.1, read on the forward strand.
ATTTAATGGAATGACTTTTGAATACGGTGATGTAATAAAGGTATATCAAAGAGAGTTTGATAGATTTAAAGTGTATAAAAAGAATGAACTAATGAATGCGCAGTATGGTGTTCATGAAGTGCTCTTTAAAGTGACAGAGCAAGGTTTTGAGAGAATGGAAGCACAACAAGAAGTAACAGCTATACCGCAAAAAGTAGTAATCGCAACAAACGCTGATAAATTAGATGCAAAAAACTTTGTTCAAGTGAAAGATAGAGAAGTAATTGGATTTGTAGAAAAACCAAATACAACAAAAATCGGTAAACAAACAGTAAAAGTAGAAACGAAAGACCGTTTTGGAAATAAGAAAGTAACGGAAGTACCAGTAGAAGTAACATATGGAGATAGTCTTGTATACCAAGGGCTGGGTGATGATATTCGTTCTATTGTAACGTTAAATCATGATGATAAGAAACTACATGTAACGTCTACAAATGAACAAATTCATAGTTACTTTAACAATGAATTATATATGGGAATTACCCTATATGATCAAAATGGAACGGAGAAAAAACATGTAACAGCAGAAGGACAAGAAACTTCAAAGAATTTTGCTGAGCAAGTAAATGGTATGATGTTCGAGTATGGTGATGTAGTAAAAGTGTATCATGCAGAATCTGATCGTTTAAGTTGGTATAAAACTGGTGAGTTAATTGGAAAAGGGGATGCGAAAAAATTTAAAGAGATTTCCTTCAAGATTACTCAAAATGGCTTAGAGCAAGTACGATAATAAGAAAAAGCTCGTAAAACATTATGTTTTACGAGCTTTTTTATTATTCAGCTTCAGAAACAACTGTGAAGCGTTCGTTTACATGTTTTGGATTTTCGATTTCATCAAGTGCTGCAACTGCGAAGTCCTCGTAACTTACGTAGCTATCACCTTTTGAGTTAACAAGAAGATTGTCTTTGCCAGCTTTGTAAGAACCAGTGCGTTTTCCTAATGCGAATAGTGCAGAAGGGCTGATGAATGTCCAAGTGATATCATTTGTTTGTTGCAAGATTTCTAAGTTTTTACCTTGGTTTTGAGCTGTTGCAAGGTATTCGCCTGGGAAACCTGGTGTATCAAATACACGTGTTGTTTTTTCTTCGTCTACAAATAAGCTTCCTGCTCCGCCAACTACAAGTAATTTTGTATTTGGTGCACCTTTCACAGCTTCAATAAGTACGTTTCCTGCATCTACGTGAAGGTGTTCTTGCCCTGCTGGAGCACCAAATGCATTTACAACTACGTCGAATGCTTGTAGGTCGTTAGATGTAAGAGAAAATACGTCTTTTTCTAAAACTTTTACGTTTTCTTCTGTAATTTTTGCAGCGTTTCTTACGATTGCAGTTACTTCATGTCCACGATCTAATGCTTCTTTTAAAATACGACTTCCTGCTTTACCAGTTGCTCCGATAATTCCGATTTTCATAATAAATCCCTCCAAAGTGTTTTGTTAAATTGTATATCTGAAAGTGAATGAATGTATTGTAATTAGGTTTGTTACAACCCGTTGTAATCATTATAGTTACAGGTAGGTGTTTTTGTCAATGGGGTAGTTTGTAGATTTATTTTTTGTTTTAGTATGCACAGTTAGAGGGAGGAGAGTCATAAAGATATTGTTACTTCGCGCTTGGCTAATATTTGGAAATTGCAAATTGTCGAAAAATGTTGATTTTTGAATGTTTTTTAAATATAATTCGTTTTATGGAGAAAAGGAGGGGTTAATTGTATGAATATTTTGGAACAATTCGTTTCATCAACGAATACGATTCTTTGGTCATATATTCTTATTGCAATGTTAATTGGTTTAGGGCTTTATTTTTCTATTAAATTGAAATTCGTACAGCTTACTCATTTAGGAGAAATGATTCGTTTAATGAGTGATGGACTAACTGGCAAGACACGTAAAAAGGGCAGTGTATCATCGTTCCAAGCATTTTGTATGAGTTCTGCAGCTCGTATTGGTATCGGGAACTTAGCTGGTGTAGCGTTAGCTATTTCTATGGGAGGACCTGGAGCTGTATTTTGGATGTGGGTTATTGCGATTATTGGTGCTTCTTCAAGTTTCGTAGAAAGTACGCTTGCGCAAATTTATAAAATAAAAGATGGCAGTGGCTTCCGTGGTGGTCCTGCTTATTATATGGAAAAAGGTTTAAATAAACGTTGGATGGGGATTTGGTTCTCTATTCTGATTACAATTAGTTACGGTTTAATTTTCAACTCAGTACAAGCAAATACAGTAACATTAGCATTTGAAAATGCATTTGGCTTAGAGCGTTATATTGTTGGTATTGTATTAGCTGCATTAGTTGCGGTTATTATTTTTGGTGGTGTAAAAAGTATTGCACGTATGTCGGAAATGATTGTTCCGCCAATGGCGCTTATTTATATTGCCGTAGCTATTTTTGTTGTCATTAAAAACTTCTATTTAATACCAGATGTGTTTACGGAAATCTTTAAAGGTGCATTTGGTTTAGATTCAGCTGTAGGTGGCGGTATCGGTGCTGCGATGAAATATGGTATTCAGCGCGGATTATTTGCGAACGAAGCAGGTATGGGTAGTGCGCCGAATGCGGCAGCAACAGCTGATGTAACGCATCCAGCGAAACAAGGTTTTATTCAAACGATTGGAGTATTAGTAGATACATTCTTAGTATGTACATCAACAGCATTTATCGTACTATGTTCTGGTGCATATAAAGCAACGAATTTAGAAGGTATTGAATTAACACAAAATGCATTAAGTTCACAAATTGGCCCATGGGCGAGCAGTTTCTTAGCGATTATTATTTTCTTATTTGCATTTAGTTCACTTCTAGGAAACTACTATTATGGTGAAACAAATATTGAATTCATTAAGCAAAGCAAAACGTGGTTAACAATTTATCGTATTGCGGTAGTTGGAATGGTATTATTCGGTTCTGTTGCGACGCTTCAAGTTGTATGGAATATGGCGGACTTATTTATGGGGCTAATGGTAATCACGAACTTAATTGCGATTACACTTCTCGGCCGATTTGCGTATGCTGCATTGGCAGACTATGTAAGGCAAAAGAAACAAGGAAAAGATCCAGTCTTCAGTGCAGATTCTATTCCTGGTTTAACGAATACAGAGTGTTGGGATAAGTCAGCGGTAACAGATAAAGAAAAAGCAGTGTAAATGAAAAGGCGAGCATCGAGGTGAATTCGATGCTCGCCTTTTTTGTTGTAGGAAATGATGAAAAGGGTGAGAGGTAATTATTAATATAATTTTTTTTGTTTATTTCTCTCTCGTTATTTGTGGGGAACGTGCTGTATTAAAAGTATGACTGGTCGAAGAGGATAAGTGATTGAGTATTGGATAAATGTATGTAATGGCTATATTTTTATGTAAAAAAAACACGTATGTTAATTTTATTAACATATTCATGTTATAAAACCTTACATAAAGTTCTTGATTACTTAAAGTTTTTAGAATATAATTTTCTTATTGTTAGGAAGAGGGGGCAATGCAAATATGGATTTTTTAGCTAGGGTAATTGGGGATGTAAATAATATCCTTTGGTCATATGTCATTATTGCGATGTTAATTGGGTTAGGGCTCTATTTTTCATTTCGTGTGAAATTTGTCCAAGTTCGTTACTTCGGTGAAATGATTCGTTTGCTTGGGGATGGAGCAAGCTCGAAAACGAGAAAAGCGCAAAAAGAGAAGAGCGGCGTATCATCATTTCAAGCGTTTTGTATGAGTACAGCTTCTCGTGTAGGTACTGGTAACTTAGCTGGTGTAGCTATTGCAATCTCAGCAGGTGGTCCAGGAGCAGTATTTTGGATGTGGTTAATCGCGGTAATTGGGGGTGCTTCTGCATTTGTAGAGAGCACATTAGCGCAAATTTATAAAGTAAAAGATGGGAATGCATTCCGTGGGGGCCCAGCGTATTATATGGAAAAGGGTTTAAAGAAACGCTGGTTAGGTGTTGTGTTCTCTGTTCTAATAACAGTAAGTTTCGGATTGATTTTTAACGCTGTACAGTCTAATACTGTAGCGGCTGCCTTTGATGGGGCGTTCAAAACAGATAGTAGATTAGTAGGTCTTGTTATGGCTGGTTTACTTGCAGTTATTATTTTCGGCGGAGTAAAACGAATTGCTCGCGCGGTTGAAATGATTGTTCCAGTAATGGCAATTATTTATGTAGCAGTGGCATTATTCGTTGTTGTAACAAACATTACGGCAATTCCATATGTATTTAAAGAAATTTTCTTACATGCTTTCGGAATTAAAGAAGTAGTAGGTGGAGGATTAGGAGCTGCGATTTTATTAGGGGTAAAACGTGGATTATTCTCAAATGAAGCAGGTATGGGTAGTGCGCCGAACGCAGCAGCGACTGCAAACGTAACGCACCCAGTTAAACAAGGTTTCATTCAAACTTTAGGGGTATTTACAGATACATTATTAATTTGTAGTTGTACAGCATTTATTATTCTTTTATCAGATGTGCATAATGCAGCTGATTTAAATGGAATTCAATTAACGCAGCAGGCGTTAAGTCAACATATCGGTCCATGGGCTTCTATATTTGTAGCAGTTGCAATCTTCTTGTTTGCATTCAGTTCATTAGTAGGTAACTACTACTATGGTGAAACGAATATTGAGTTCTTAAATGGAAGTAAAGTGCTATTAAATGCATACCGCATTGCTGTACTTGGTATGGTTATGCTAGGGTCCGTGGCGACAATTCAAATCGTTTGGGATTTAGCAGATTTATTTATGGGAATTATGGCTGTTATTAACTTAGTAGCAATTGTATTCCTTTCTAAGTACGCTTTCGCAGCGTTATCAGATTATATTAAGCAAAAGAAACAAGGGAAAGATCCAGTCTTTTATGCGGAGTCTATTCCAGGTTTGAACAATACAGAGTGTTGGGATAAGCCAGAGGTAGCTGATAAAGAAAAAGCAGTATAATGAGGTGAGCATCAAGTGAAACTTGATGCTCATTTTTTGTTGGTTCAGCTATTTGTGTGAAGTGAAACTCCCGTTCATTAAAGTTTCGCTTTATAATGAAAAAGACGAACATTCATGAATGTTTCATAATAAAACGTATTTTTTTAAGAAAAATGCGGATATGAATTATGATTTATGTTAGAATGGAAAATGCCTTTGAAATAAGAGGTTTTATGATCTTTCCTATCCGATTGAAGGTTTTGGAGGAGAAATGGAAAGTTCGGATTATTTCTTGTTTCGAATGGTCAGACGTTCAACGTTAATGAAGAGTTAAATGGAGGATTTTATTAATGAAGTTTGTTATGTTCCTTGTAGGATTACTCGTTGTATTTGTACTCGGTTTTCTTATAAGTGCCGATCGAAAGAAGATTAAGTATAAACCAATCGCAATTATGCTTATTATTCAGCTAGTATTATCTTATTTCTTATTAAATACGCAAGTTGGTTATATTTTAGTAAAAGGAATTTCAGATGGATTTGGCGCACTTCTTGGATATGCGGAAGCTGGAATCGTTTTCGTATTTGGTGGTCTTGTTAATAAAGGAGAGGTTTCATTCTTCTTAACAGCGCTATTACCAATCGTATTCTTTGCGGTTTTAATCGGAATTCTGCAACACTTTAAAATTTTACCAATATTTATTCGTGCTATTGGTACGTTGTTAAGTAAAGTAAATGGTCTAGGAAAACTAGAATCATATAACGCAGTAGCAGCTGCCATTGTTGGACAAGCAGAAGTATTTATTACAGTAAAAGATCAATTAAGTAAAATCCCAAAACATCGTTTATATACATTATGTGCATCTTCTATGTCGACAGTATCGATGTCAATTGTTGGTTCTTATATGAAAATGATTGAACCAAAATATGTAGTAACAGCACTTGTATTAAATTTATTTAGTGGTTTCATTATCATTCATATTATTAACCCGTACGATATTACAGAAGAAGAAGATACACTGAAATTAGAAAATAAGAAGAAACAATCATTCTTTGAAATGCTAAGCGAATATATTATGCTTGGTTTCACAATCGCGATCACAGTAGCGGCAATGTTACTTGGTTTCGTAGCATTAATTACAGCAATCAATAGCTTGTTTGATTCAATGTTCGGTATTACATTCCAAGCTATTTTAGGATATATTTTCTCACCATTAGCATTCGTAATGGGCATCCCGCAAGCAGAAATGGTAACAGCGGGACAAATTATGGCAACAAAATTAGTATCAAACGAGTTTGTTGCGATGCTTGATCTTGGAAAAGTAGCTGGTGATTTATCGGCTCGTACAGTTGGTATTCTTTCTGTATTCCTTGTATCATTTGCGAACTTCTCATCTATCGGAATTATCGCAGGTGCAACGAAAGGTATCGATGAAAATCAATCAAATGTTGTATCATCATTCGGCCTACGCCTTGTGTACGGTGCGACATTAGTAAGTATTTTATCAGCGATTATCGTTGGTGTTATGTTATAAAGTGAAACTTTAATTAGTGGGGGGAGCTTTATCCCCCGCTGATTATCAGCCCTCACCAATCGGGCTTTTATGGGCAGTTAATCAACCATCTAACTTCTTTGTTTTCGCTGAATGTTGAGATGGGGGTCTTACTGCCCGTTAAAGCGGGGTAAAAAAAGGATGGCTCTAGCTCATAGCTAGGGCTATTTTTTTATGGTAAATTTGCATGAAAAAACCAATTAATTAGGAATATATTAACATATAAAAATCTTTTAAAATTTATATTGCATTTCACCTAGATAACGCTTACAATTTGATTTGTAGGTGGTATCAATTTCAGACTTTCAAGTATGGTAGGAGAGAAGAAGCTACCTTTTATAAATTGCAATTTATGTAAACGCTTACTGATTTTAGATGACAGTTGAATAGTTTTTAGGGGTTTTAAATTTTTTTAACAACAATGGTCAGACGTCATTCGTTATACGTTATACGACCAATAACTTGTGGGAGAAGTGGGGGATTCACATATGAAAATAGTAATGTTTCTAGTCGGTTTACTTGTAGTGTTTGTACTAGGTTTCCTTATCAGTTCAGATCGTAAGAAAATTAAATATAAACCAATTGCACTTATGCTTGTCATTCAATTGGTACTTGCGTATTTCTTACTAAATACAAAGGTCGGATTTGTATTAGTAAAAGGGATCGCAGATGGATTTGGTTCTATTTTAAAATTTGCGGAAGCTGGGGTTAACTTCGTATTTGGTGGTCTAGCAAACGATGGACAAGCACCATTCTTCTTAACAGTATTATTACCGATTATTTTCTTAGCAGTATTAATCGGGATCCTGCAACATATTAAAGTTTTACCGATTATCATTCGTGCAGTCGGTTTCCTATTAAGTAAAGTTAACGGTTTAGGAAAACTAGAATCATATAATGCGGTAGCGGCTGCAATCGTTGGTCAAGGGGAAGTATTCATTACAGTAAAAGATCAACTAAGCAAATTACCGAAAAATCGTTTATACACACTTTGTGCATCTTCAATGTCTACAGTATCGATGTCAATCGTCGGTTCTTATATGAAAATGATTGATCCAAAATATGTAGTAACAGCACTTGTATTAAACTTATTCAGTGGATTCATTATCGTTCATATCATTAATCCATATGAAGTAAAAGAAGAAGACGATATTTTAGAATTACAAGAAGACAAGAAACAAACATTCTTTGAAATGTTAGGCGAATATATTATGCTTGGTTTCTCTATCGCTGTAACAGTAGCGGCGATGTTAATCGGTTTCGTAGCATTAATTACAGCAATTAACGGTGTATTCGATTCAATTTTCGGAATCACATTCCAAAGCATTTTAGGATACATTTTCTCACCATTAGCATTCGTAATGGGTATTCCAACATCAGAGATGCTACAAGCAGGACAAATTATGGCAACAAAATTAGTGACGAACGAATTCGTTGCAATGCTTGACCTTGGAAAAGTAGCTGGCGATTTATCAGCTCGTACAGTAGGTATTTTATCTATCTTCCTTGTATCATTTGCGAACTTCTCATCTATCGGAATTATCGCAGGTGCAACGAAGAGTATCGATGGCAAACAAGCAAACGTTGTATCATCATTCGGTTTAAAACTTGTATACGGTGCAACGTTAGTAAGTATATTATCAGCGATTATCGTTGGGGTTATGCTTTAATAAATTAAGAAAAGCAATGAGCGTAAGCTCATTGCTTTTTTGTTTAACTTGCTTTATCCAAATCTCTTTTAAAACGTGGTTTCTCTAAATAAGTTCCCAGTCTCCACACATATTCCACTGGACCCATCCGGTATTTCTGGAGCCAATAGGTGCTAACGAATAATTGAATCGTATAAATTCCGATGGTTAAAAGAATACCGAAGAAATAACCGATTTTACCGTATAGGCCAAATCCATATGCGTAAAAAATAGTTGTTGCAATAATAGATTGTGCTAAGTAATTACTAACGGACATTTTTCCCATGTTCGCCATGTATGTTAGTAGACGAGATGCTTTTTTGTAATGGAATAATAAAATAATCGTACTTCCGTAAAAGAAGGTCATAGTTACTGGTGTAAGGCCATCTTGTAACATAATTAAAATCGGATGCTTTACGAACATAGCTAAGATTTTAATTGTAAAAGAGAAGAGACCGGTGGCAAACCATATTTTTTTGACAGCAGGTATATGTTTATTGACCTCAAATAGCCAGCCTTTTTTCCCTACATACATTCCGAGTAGGAACAGTGGAGACATAAAAATTATTGCGAAAACTGATATGAAAAATAATCCGAATGCACCGTCAATTCCCATGTAATCAAAAGGATTTTCAGTCAATCTAAAGTTGACGTGATCCATATAGCCTCCGGTTTGATGGACTTTATGTTCTTTTTCAGTATAAGGTGCGAAATCATTTATATTTGTAGATGGATCAGTTTGATAGGACATAAGTGTAATAAGTGCGAGTAGAATAATCGCCCAAATGAGCAAAGTTTTCGGTTTTCGATTGATGAACATCATTAAGAAAATCCCGATAACTCCGTATGCAAATAAAATATCTCTCTCCCAAACAAAAGTGCCGTGAATGTAGCCAAGTAGTAAAAGAATGATAATACGTCTTATGTATGTAGGGAAGAATTTTTTTCCTTTTGCGATAATACTTTTTTGTAACAAAATAATGCTAAGCCCAAATAGAAAAGAAAATAGGGATATAAAATTGTGTGTGCCGAAAAATTGAATAAACCAATTAGCGCCTTTATCAAGATTGCCGAATAGATAAGTGGGTTTTTCACTGGTGAAGAACCCAAATTGAATTAATGTCATATTGACTAGTAAAATGCCAAACAAAGCGAAACCACGAATTGCATCGACAGCTTCTACACGTTGATTCATTTTTTCTCTCCTCGTATATTGTTTTTATATTGAAAATAATACCATTTTATAGCTGGCGCTATGTCAAATATGAGGAAATTTAAGGTGATTTTAAGATAGAGAGCAAATAAAAAATCACCTTAATACATGTATTAAGGTGATTGAAATATTATTGAGCTGGAGGTGTAAATGTACGTTTCTCTAATTCAGCATCTAGCATAAATAGTGCGTTTGAATCACTTGTAATACGTTTTAGTTTTTGGATGATGCTATCAAATGAAGCTTCTTCTTCTACTTGCTCATCGACGAACCATTTTAAAAATGTAATTGTTGCGTGTTCACGCTCATCCCAAGCGATATCAGATAAGTTATAAATACGCTTCGTTACTTCACGCTCGTGCTCAAGTGCCACTTCAAAAGCGTTCAATACAGATTCATATTCGTTATTTGGATTATCAAATCCAGTAATAATAGCACGCTCACCACGGTCATTAATGTAGTTGTAAAGCTTCATTGCGTGGAAACGTTCTTCTTCAGCTTGTACAAGGAAAAAGTTAGCGAATCCATCATAGCTCTCAGCTGTACAGTAAGCAGCCATTGCCATATAGGCGTGGGCAGAGTAAAATTCAAAGTTCATTTGATCGTTTAATGCGTCGTGCAATTTTTTAGATAACATAAAATCCCCCTTAGTATTGTGACAAGAACATTATACCATAATTGATAATATTCTCATTTGGATACTTCGAACCTTTTCGAAAGCTTTGTGACGTGTGCCTCCATAATGTCTTGTAAATCTAAATCATATTTTTGTGAAAGAATAATAAGATTAGATAGTACATCACCAAGTTCTTCTTTTAACTCTTGTTTTAGTTCTTCTTCTGTTTTCACTTTTTCGTCAGGACGATCACGGCCAATTTCGATTGCACGAACAACGCGTGAAACTTCTCCAACTTCCTCTGTTAAGAAATTTAAGCGAATAAAGGAATTATACTGTGACCAGCTTCGTTTTTCGTAAAATTCCTCCACCCATCTTTGAAATGCGACGATATCCATTTCTTCCTCATCCCTTCAATATGTTGTACAATATTCATTGTATCATAACAATATATAGTTTCGGGGTGTAGGAATGAGAAAGATTTGTGTGTTTGCAGGTTCTAATTTAGGGGAGAGACCAGAATTTAAAGAGCAGGCAATAGCGTTAGGAAAAATGTTTGTTGAGAACGATTATGAGCTTGTATACGGTGGTTCTTGCGTTGGATTAATGGGAGAAGTGGCAAACGAAGTTCTTCGCTTAGGCGGACGTGTAACAGGTGTTATGCCACGCGGTCTATTCCGAGGAGAAATTGTTCATACAGGGCTAACAGAATTAATTGAAGTAGAGACGATGCATGAACGTAAAGCGAAAATGGCAGAGCTTGCGGATGCTTTTATTGCATTACCAGGCGGATACGGAACGTTTGAAGAGCTATTTGAAGTAGTATGTTGGTCACAAATTGGTATACATAATAAGCCGGTTGGTTTATTGAACATAAAAGGCTTTTACGGACCAATTTTACAAATGGTTGAACGTTCAGCTGAAGAAGGATTTATGAATCCATCAAATAAAGAATTGATCGTTTCAGCTGAGACGGCAGATAAACTAATTCATGCAATCCAAAATTATGAGCGTCCTGTTTTGGGAACGAAGTGGAAGCAACTATCATAGCAAATACGGAAACACATGTCGTTTTAATTTAAGATGGCATGTGTTTTTAATTTGGTTAAATATGTTAATGTTTAGATGTAATGTTTTGGGGAAAGGAGAAATAGATGGAGGAGTTCGTATATTTACGTCCGGTTTTTAAAAGTATTTTAGCAGCATCTATTCTTGTTATGCTAATTGTTTTGAGACAGAAGAAAGAGTTGATTAATGAATTTTCGCTTTGGTTTATCTCGGTATTGTGTATCGGTGTTTCCGCGATAACGTTGTTTATGTCCGGATTTATCGTTGATGAGTATAATCTAGGTGGAGATCCACAATCGTTTTGTATGTTTATTGCGATTGGTTGTATTAGTGGTCTGAATTTCATTATTTATTACAGAAGGCAATAAAAGAGGCATTCCATATTACTTTGGAATGCCTTTATCATTTTGATTGCTTTGTTTTTTATACAGGTACCAGCCACCCCAGCCGCCACCAATTGCTACGACAACGAGGAAAGCATAGTCCTTAACCTCGACACGTATATTGAAAATATTAGCTATAAGTAAGAGAATCCCAACTGTTATTAACGCAAAAAACGCTCTAATTAAGTAGTCTTTCAACTGAACCACTCCCGTCATTTAAGTAGTAAATGATGAATTTGGAAAAGCCTTTTGGATCTATGATACTAAAGGGTGTTTCCTATATTTTAACATAAAAAGGATTGTAATATAGTGATAAAAGTGGGGGCGAGTTGTGTGTTAATACTGTCGTGATTTGTCGGTAAATTGATATCCCTTGTCGAATCGTTGATATATTGAGGGTAATGATCGATATATTTGAAAAATCGTTGATATAATTTCGTGTACCGTTAAGTGCAACCACTACATAAAAAAAGCGACTCTGAACGAGCCGCTTCTGCTTTAATTTTATTATCCAGCGCCGGTAGCTAGAATGTTTGGTGTCTTCGCTTTTTCCTGCGAGGCAAAGAGCGCCTCGCAGGAAAAAGTTCCATCCCCCTCACATTCTGAGAGAGCTACTTCCGCTTTTAACGATATCCAGCT